>NZ_JAATOS010000383.1:0-3778 GCF_011806505.1 Salipiger sp. HF18
ACGCTCGCGGAAGACCATCCACTCCCAGCCGATCTTGAGCGGGATCATCAGGCCGGTGGCGCCGCCGGTGAGCTCGCGGAAATGCAGTGCAAGCACGCGGAACACCTCGAGAAAGGCGATGGTGGCCAGCGCGAAGAACGGGCCGTGCAGCCTGAAGCAGGGCCACGAGACGACGATGGCCGCGACGACCGCCACGGCGGCGCCGGCGAACATGCCGATCCAGGGCGAGATGCCGAGGTTCACGAGGATCACCCCCGCGTAGCCGCCAATGCCGTAGAAGATCGCATGCCCGAGCGAGAGCTGCCCGGCGTAGCCGCCGACGATGTTCCACGCGGTCGAGAGCGCCGCGAAGAGGCAGGGGGTGAGGAAGATGGGATGGACGAACGGGCCCCCCCCCGCGACGGGCACGGCGACGGGGCCCGCCAGCAGAACGGCGACGGCGATCAGCCCCAGCCGGTGCGCCGTCATCGGGGTGTCGGAGGCGCGGGTCATGGTGGTCTCGGTCATGGCGATACGTGGCTCAGGTTCATGCGGGTGCCGAACAGGCCCGACGGTTTCAGGATGAGGATGAGCAGGAAGATCGTGAACACCACGGCCTCGCGCAGGTCCGAGCCGATGTAGAAGCCCGAGAGCGCGTCAACGAGGCCAATCACCAGTGCGCCGAAGAAGGCACCGGGGATCGAGCCGAGCCCGCCGAGCACGACGCAGACGAAGGCGATGAGCACGAAGTAGGTGCCGATGGTGGGCGAGGTCGGATAGAGCGGCGCGATCAGCGACGAACCGAGGCCCACGCAGGCGGCGCCGATGCCGAAGGTCAGGATGTAGATGAACTTGTCGTTGATCCCCATGAGCCGGGCGGCGGCCCGGTTCTGTGCGGTGGCGCGGATGGCGCGGCCGGTGCGGGTCTTCTTCATGAAGAGCTGCAGCCCGATCACCAGCGCCACGGCGGCAGCAAGGACCCAGATCTGGCCGGTGAGGATGCGCACCTCGCCCAGCATCACCTGGCTGCGCACGCCGTGCGCGGGCGTGTTGGCGATGTCGGCGCCGAAGATCAGCAGCGCGAGGTTCATCAGCGCGGTCGACAGGCCCACGGTGGCGAAGATCTGCACGTGCTCGTCGCGCGCCGACATCAGCGGCTGGATCAGCAACCGCTGGGTGAGCGCCCCCAGCACGAAGAGCGCGGGCGCCACGGCGGCGGCGGTCAGGTAGGGGTGCACGTCCAGCCCGGTGCTCAGCAGGAAGCTGAGATACATGCCGACCATGAGGAATTCGCCATGGGCGAAGTTGATCACCTTGACGATGCCGAAGATCAGGGTGAGCCCGACCGCCACGATGGCGAAGAGCCCGCCGAGCATCAGCCCGTTGGCGACAATCTGAAGAAAGGTGTCCATGTCTCGCGCGTCTCCGGTAAGGGGTCGCGCCGGGCCGCCCGGCGAGGTGCGGACGGCCCGGCTCGCTGGCGTCAGTCGCCGATCTGGAACTCGGCCACGGCGGCGTCACGCGGGTAGACGGTGACGAGCTTGCCGTCCTGCCACTGCATGCCCATCATCATCGCGCGGTCGTTCTGGTTGTGCTCGCCGAAGTGCACGCCATAGCCCGCGGCGGTCGCGCCCGAGGGAATGTCGATGGCCTTCGCCGCGGCGACGATCTGGTCGGGCTCGAAGCCCTCGCCCGCGCCGATGCCCTCGAGCACCGCCATCGCGCCCACGTAGTTGTTGAGCGAGTGGCCCGAGCGCGGATCCTCGCCGTACTTGGCCTGATAGGCGGCAAGGAAGTCCTCGAGCCCCGGGGTGAACTCGGTGTTGACCGCGTACTGGGTGAAGTCCACGTCGAGCACGCCGTCCATCTTGTCGCCCACCGCCTCGGCGGTCGCGGTCAGCGAGTAGCCGCCGCCGCCGCCGATGATCGCGTCGGGCTCGAAACCGGCCTCGGCGGACTGGTTCAGGAACAGCACGGAGTCGTTCTGGTACGAGGTCTGCAGCACGATGTTGACGCCGCGGTCCTTGAGGTCGAGCACCAGCGAGGACATGTCGACGGTCGAGGTCGGGTAGCCCTGTACGGTGGCGATGTTGAGCCCCTTCTCGGCGCCGTAGCGTTCCTGGTGACCGGCGACCGAGGTGCCATAGGCGCTGTCCTCGTGGATCACCCCGATCACGAGGTCCTCGGGCGCGACGCCGAGGCCGGGCGCGATCTCGTCGACGATCATGTCGATGGTCATGATCCCCATGGTCTCGGCGGTGGGGTTGGTGCGGAAGAGGTACTGAAGGTCACGCCCCGTCACCTCGTCGGCCACCGCGCCGAGCTCGAAATAGGGGATGCCGGACAGCTCAGCCACCTGGCTCGCCGCGATCGAGCGGGACGAGGAATAGGTCCCGAGGATCGCCTTCACGCCCTCGCGGCTGATCAGGCGGCGGGCCTCGCCGATGGCCTGGTTGTTGTCGACCGCATCGCCGCGGACGAGCTCGATCTGCTCGCCCTTGATGCCGCCCGCGGCGTTGATCTCGTCGACCGCGATCTCGACCCCGCGGAAGCTCTCCTCGCCCAGCAGGGCGAGCCCGCCCGAGAACGGGTAGAGCGCGCCGAACTTGACGTCCGCATGGGCGGCCCCCGCGAGCAGCGCGGCGGCGGCGGTGGCCGTGAGCAATGACTTCAGTTTCATATGGTCTTCCTCCCTTTCGTCGGGCCCTCCAGCCCGGTCAATGCGCTCAGTAGTCGAGCGCCTCCTTGCCTTGAAAAACGGTGACCGGCGGGTGGGCCCGCTCGTCCGTCACCACGTCGATGACGGTCACCTCGGCCTTGCCCATCGCCTCCTCCAGCGCGGGCAGGAACTGGTCGGGTGTCTCCAACCGGACGCCGTTGCAGCCCACGGCGCGGGCGATGGCGGCGTGGTCGACGGCGGTGAAATGCACCACGTCGGTGTGGTCGCCGAAGAGGCTCAGCTCGGCGTGCTTCTGGTAGCCGAGGATCTGGTTGTTGAGCACGATCACCACCACCGGCAGCTTCATGCGCCGGGCGGTCTCGAGCTCGCCCCAGACATGGCCGAAGCCGCCGTCGCCGGTGAGGCAGACCACCGGGACGTCGGGGCTCGCGGCCTTGGCGCCAAGCGCGAAGGGCAGCCCCCAGCCAAGCCCGGCAAGGCCCCGTGGCGTCAGGAAGCGCTGGCCGGCGCGGCGCGCGGTCAGGCCGTTGGCGATCCATATCGAGGAATAGCTCGCATCGGCCACGGTGATCGCGGTCTCGGGCAGCACGCCGTCGAGGTCGCGCATCAGCCGCTCGGGCCGGATCGGCGCCGCGTCCCAGTCGATCAGCGTCTCCATGTCGCGCTCATGCGCGGCGCGGCCCTCGGCGATGCGGGTCTCCAGCGCGGGCCTGCGGGTACGGATGGCGGAAAGGTCTGCGGCCTCGAGCGCCTCGCGAAGCTGGGTCAGCACCAGCCGCGCGTCGCCCTTGAGCCGCAGCGCCTCGTAGTTGCGGCCGATCTCGCTGCCGTCGATGTCGATGTGGATGTAGCGCGCGCCCTTGGGGTAGAGCGACCAGCTGTCAGTGCCGTTCTGGTTGGTGCGGTTGCCGACCAGCAGCACCACGTCGGCGTCGGTGACCAGCTCGCGCTGGTGCGAGGCCCGCCCGCCCGGCGCCATGAAGTAGCCGACGACACCCAGCGACAGCAGATGGGTCTCGGCGACCGTGCCCTTGCCCATGACCGTGGTGGCCACCGGCAGCCCCAGCTCCTGCAACCGACCGAGCGCCTCGACCGCCTGCGAGCCATGCACGCCGCCGC
>NZ_JAATOS010000384.1:0-3765 GCF_011806505.1 Salipiger sp. HF18
TCCACCGGCGCCGGCCGCCACGCCCGATGGCTGGTGATGTCGGCGATGCGGTTCAGCAGCTCGCCGCCGCGCCGCGCCGCCTGCAGCGTGGCCTGTATCAGCGGCTGCGCTTCCGGGGTCCCGTTGATCCGCGCCAGCTTGGACTGCATCCCGAGGATGATGGTCAGCAGGTTCGAGAAATCATGCGCCAGCCCCGAGGTCAGTTGCGCGGCCAGCTCGCGGCGCTTGGTCTGCTGCAGGGCGGCGCGGGACTGCGTCTCCTCGGTGACGTCGTGGCTCAGGATGTAGACGCCGGGCTCCGTCGGGTCGGGGGTGAACACCGCCCGGATCCGCCGCGACGAGCCCTCGTCGGTGAACTCGAAGATGCTCTGGCGCCCGGCCAGCGCCTGCTCCATGTGCGGCCGCACCTTGGCATAGGCTGGCCCCAGTGCCTCGGAGACGTGCAGCCCCACGATCTCCGACGGCCGCCCGGGCATCACGTGCGGCAGCCGCCGGTTCGAGAAGGTGTAGCGCCAGCCGGCATCGACCCGGGCGATATGCGCGGGCATCATCTCGGTGGTGAGACGGGTGCGCGCCTCCATCTCGGTGAGCTCGCGCCGCGCTTCCTCGAGCGCCGCGTTGGTGGCGGCCAGCTGCCGGTTGGTGGCCGAAAGCTCCTCGGAGCGGCGCAGCACCTCCTCGGACAAGAGCTCCGAACGGGTGCGCAGCAGGCTCTCCTGCCGCTTCATCGCGGTGATGTCGGTGTAGACGGTGACCCAGCCGCCCTGCGGCAGCGGCGCGCAAAAGCCCCCCCCTCCCCCCCCTTTGCCGCGTGTGCGCTCCATTTAATGCTGCTCGAAGGCACTTCCCTTCTCCCCCCGCGCCGCCACGAAGCTCTCGGGGTGGTCGACCGGGCCGTATTCGCCGCGCTCCACGAGATAGTGGATGGTGTCCTCGAAGCTCGCCCCCTCCGTGCAGAGCCGCTCCGGCAGGTCGAACAGCTCGGCGAAGCGCCGGTTGCTCACCGCCAGCCGCAGATCGCTGTCATAGATCGACAGCGCCTGCTGGATCAGGTTGAGCCCCGCCTGTGTCAGCGCATCCTTGTTCATCCGGCCGTCCTCCCTCGGCCACATGGCTAGCACCGCGCGCCGCCGGTGCAAAGCATGCCCTGCTTCCCGCCGCCGACAAGCGCCCCGGCT
Source organism: Salipiger sp. HF18 (assembly GCF_011806505.1). Classification (NCBI taxonomy): domain Bacteria; kingdom Pseudomonadati; phylum Pseudomonadota; class Alphaproteobacteria; order Rhodobacterales; family Roseobacteraceae; genus Salipiger; species Salipiger sp. HF18. The sequence goes on from NZ_JAATOS010000384.1 coordinate 1,179, forward strand.
TCATCTTGCCCGGTAAACTCCGGGGTGAATTGGCCGCAGGCCAAGAGGGGCAGCGCCCCTGCGACGGTTGTTACAATTCGTTAGAATTGGGCAAACATCACGTAAACATTGACCGTCAGCCTGCAGCTGACCCTAATGGTGCCTGAATCGCGTGGAGGCGCGATGACCCCTCTGGAGGAGAGGGGGGAGGTCCCGGCGAAGGGGCAAGACGGGAGGAGACAACTTGGCATACATGTCCGAGGGCGCGGAAGGTCTGCGCTCGATTCCGGCTCTGTTGCAGCGCAACGCGGGGACCTTCGGGAACCGCCCGGCGTATCGCGAGAAGGAGTTCGGCATCTGGCAGAGCTGGACCTGGGCGGAGACCGAGAAGGAGATCGAGGCCTTTGCACTCGGGCTGCTGAACCTCGGCGTCCGCAAGGGCGACCACGTGGCGGTCATCGGCCGCAACCGTCCGACGCTCTACTGGTCCATGGTCGCCGCGCAGATGTGCGGCGCGGTGCCGGTGCCGCTCTACCAGGACGCCGCCGCCGAAGAGATGGAATACGCGCTGCAGCACTGCGGCGCCCGCTTCGTCATCGCCGCCGACCAGGAGCAGGTGGACAAGGTCATCGACATCCAGGACGACCTGCACCAGTTCGAGCACATGATCTACGTCGATCCCCGGGGGATGCGGAAATACGATCATCGCCGTCTGCACGACTATGCCAGCGTCCAGAACCAGGGCCGCGCCGCCCATGACGAGTTCATCGGCGAGCTGACCGCGCGCCGCGAGAGCCTCGGCTACGACGACACCTGCGTGATGCTCTACACCTCGGGCACCACCGGCAAGCCCAAGGGCGTGGTGCTGTCGAACCGCAACATCATCGAGACCGCCAAGAACTCTGCCGAGTTCGACAAGCTGGGGCCGGGCGAGGAAGTGCTCGCCTACCTGCCGATGGCCTGGGTCGGGGATTTCATCTTCTCGATCGGGCAGGCCTACTGGACCGGCTTCTGCGTGAACTGCCCGGAAAGCGCCGAGACCATGATGACGGACCTGCGCGAGATCGCGCCGTCCTACTACTTCGCGCCGCCGCGGGTGTTCGAAACCCAGCTCACCCAGATCATGATCCGCATGGAGGACGCGGGCGCGTTCAAGCGCGGCATGTTCCACCATTTCATGGACCACGCCCGCACCGTCGGGCCCAGGATCCTCGACGGCAAGCCGGTGGGGCTGCTCGACCGGCTGCGCTACGCGCTGGGCTCGTTCATGGTCTACGGCCCGCTGAAGAACACGCTGGGCTTGAGCAAGGTGCGCGTGGGCTACACCGCGGGCGAGGCCATCGGCCCCGAGATCTTCGATTTCTACCGGGCACTCGGCATCAACCTCAAGCAGCTCTACGGCCAGACCGAGGCCTCGGTCTTCATCACCCAGCAGCCCGACCACGAGGTCCGGCCCGACACCGTGGGCGTGCCCTCGCCGGGCGTCGAGATCCGCATCGCCGACAACGGCGAGGTGTTCTACCGCTCGCCGGGCGTCTTCGTGGAATACTACAAGAACGCCGAGAGCACCGCCGACACCAAGGATGCCGAGGGCTGGGTCGCGACCGGCGACGCGGGCTTCTTCGAGGAAAGCACCGGCCACCTGCGCATCATCGACCGCGCCAAGGACGTGGGCAAGATGGCCGACGGCGCGCTCTTCGCGCCGAAATACGTGGAGAACAAGCTCAAGTTCTACCCCAACATCCTCGAGGCGGTGGTCTTCGGGGCGGGCCGCGACCGCTGCACCGCCTTCATCAACATCGACCTCACCGCCGTCGGCAACTGGGCCGAGCGCAACAACATCGCCTACGCCTCCTACCAGGAGCTCGCCGGGCATCCGAAGGTGCTCGAGATCATCCGCGGCCACGTCGAAGAGGTGAACCGTTCGGTGGCCGGGGACGAGATGCTCTCGGGCTGCCAGATCCACCGCTTCCTGGTGCTGCACAAGGAGCTCGACGCGGACGACGGCGAGCTGACCCGGACCCGCAAGGTGCGGCGCAAGATCATCGCCGAGAAGTTCGGCGACCTTGTGACCGCGCTCTACGACGGCTCGCCCAGCATCTACACCGAGACCGAGGTGACCTACGAGGACGGCCGCAAGGGCAAGATCAGGGCGACGCTCACCATCATGGACGCGGAGGTGGTGCCGGGCGCATCCCCCGCGATGGCCGCGGAATGACGGGAATGGCGCGTGACGCTCGGCTTCGCCGTCGCGAGGCTCCGCCCGTTCACTCCTCGAACCGTCCCCCGGACGGTTCGCCGCCGCCGGCGGTCCGGAGCGACCCCCACCATCCCGCGGGGCACCGCGCCGGTGCGGAGGGCAGGGCATGATGCACGGATCGGACCAGAGTATTTGGGGAAGCGATGAAAGGCAGGGGGCCGTGAAGGATACCGAAGGCTACGTGACCGCGGACGGGCGGCAGATCGGCGGGGTCCTGATGGAGCTGCGCAACATCACGCTTCGCTTCGGCGGGGTGGTGGCGATCAAGGACATCTCCTTCGACATCCGTGAGGGCGAGATCCGCGCCATCATCGGACCGAACGGGGCCGGAAAGTCGTCGATGCTCAA
>NZ_JAATOS010000385.1:0-3759 GCF_011806505.1 Salipiger sp. HF18
GGATCGCGCGGGTTGCTGAACACGTCGTGCACGGCCCCGTGCTCGATCACCTTGCCGTGGCGCATCACCAGCACCTCGTCGGCGACCTCGGCCACCACCCCCATGTCATGGGTGATGAAGAGCACCGCCGCGCCGGTCTCCTGCTGCAGGTCCTTGAGCAGCTGCAGCGTCTGCGCCTGCACCGTCACATCAAGCGCCGTGGTCGGCTCGTCGGCGATGATCAGCGACGGGCTGCAGGCCAGCGCCATGGCGATCATGATGCGCTGCCGCATTCCACCCGAGAAGGTGTGCGGGTACTGCCGCAGGCGCTTTTCGGGCGCCGGGATCCGCACCTTGCGCATCATCTCCAGCACCGCCTCCTCGAGCTCGGCGCCGCTCAGCCCGCGGTGCAGCCGGATCACCTCGGCGAGCTGGTCGCCGACCCGCTGCACCGGGTTGAGCGAGGTCATCGGCTCCTGAAAGATCATGCTGATCTCGCCGCCGCGGATCCGGCACATGTCGCGCTCGGAGAGCCCCAGCAGGTTGCGCCCGCCAAACGAGATCTCGCCCGTTGCACGCCCGATGCCCTGCGGCAGCAGCCCCATGATCGCAAGCGAGGTCACGCTCTTGCCCGAGCCGCTCTCGCCCACCAGCGCCAGCGTGCCGCCGCGCGGGATGTCGAAGCTCAGGCCGTGCACGACCTCCTTGCCGCTGAACGAGACCCGCAGGTCCCGGACGGAAATCGCCGCATCAGTCATCACGAGGCATCCTTCAGCCGCGGGTCGACCACGTCGCGCAGGCCGTCGCCGATCAGGTTGAAGGCCAGCACCAGCAGCAGGATCGCGATGCTGGGCGCGAGCGCGAGGTGGAACGAGCTGAGGATGTTGTCATAGCCCTCGCGCACCATGCCGCCCCAGGTGGGGGTCGGCGGCGCCAGCCCGAGGCCGATGAAGGCCAGCGACGCCTCGGTCCGTACCGCGGTCGCCATCCACAGCGAGGACATCACCATGACCTCGGGCAGGATCGCCGGCATGATGTGGCGGAACAGGATGCGCGGCCCCGAGAAGCCGAGCGCCCGGCAGGCCTGCGCATATTCCCGGTCGCGCTGCGTCATGACCCCGGCGCGGGCGATGCGGGCGAAAGCCGGCGTCGCGGTGAACGCGATGGCGATGATGATGTTGCCCATCGTCGCCCCGATCAGCGCCACCAGCGCCAGCCCGAGGATCAGCGCCGGGAAGGCAAGGATCACGTCCATCACCTGCATCAGCACGATGTCGGTGCGCCCGCCGAGGAAGCCCGCGATCATGCCGAGGAAGGTGCCCACGATCATCGCCACCACGATGGCGAGGATGCCGATGGTCAGCGAGTAGCGCGCGCCGTAGAGCAGCCGCGCCCAGATGTCCCGCCCGTACTGGTCGGTGCCCAGCAGGTGGCCGTCTCCCGGCGGCGAGAGCTGGTGCAGGATGTTCTGCTTCGAGGGAGAATACTCGGTCAGCCACGGCGCGAAGATCGCCGCCAGCACCAGCGCCACCACGATCACGAGGCCGATCCAGGTCGAGAGGTTGAGCCGCCGCAGCAGCCCCTGGCGCGCACGGCGCTTCGCGGGCGCGGCGGGCGGGTGTGCCATATCGGTCATTTGTACTGGATCCTCGGGTCGAGAAGGCCATAGGGCAGGTCGGGGGCAAGGTTCACCACCACGACCATCAGCGTGTAGACGACGATCATGCCCTGCAGCAGCGTGTAGTCGCGCTGGGTGAGCGCGGTCAGGATCAGCTTGCCGAGCCCGGGGCGCGAGAACACGATCTCGGTCAGCACCGAGTTGCCGATCAGGATGCCGAGGTAGAGCCCCACCACCGTGGTGATCGGGATCAGGCAATTGCCAAGCGCATGGGTCCAGACCACCCGCGACGGCGACACGCCCTTGGCCCTCGCGGTGCGCACGAAGTCCTGGCTCAGCACCTCGAGCATGGCCGAGCGGGTGACCCGGGTGATGTAGGCCATCATGATGAGCGCCAGCGCCAGCGTCGGCAGCGCCATCTGCCGCAGCCGCTCGGTCAGGGTCTCGGCATTGCCCGCCGAGATCACCGGGAACCAGCCGAAGTGGATGGCGAAAACCATCATCAGGATGATCGCCGCCACGAAGGCGGGCAGCGACAGCCCGATGAGCGACACCAGCCGCATCAGGTAATCGGGGATGCGGTTGCGCCGCACCGCCGCCCAGACCCCCGCCGGCACCCCCAGCACGGTGCCGAGTACCAGCGCCGCGAAGGTCAACTCCAGCGTGTATGGCAGCACGTTGAGGATCTCCGACGTGACCGGCCGCCCGGTCACCATCGAATTGCCGAGGTCGCCCTGCAGGGCGCGGCCGAGAAAGCTCGCGTATTGCACGAGGATCGGATCGTTGAGCCCCAGCCGGTCGCGCAAGGCGGCCACGCTGTCGGGGCTGGCCTGATCCCCGAGGATCACCAGCGCCGGGTCACCGGGCAGGATCCGCACGACCAGGAAGACCAGCGTCAGCACGCAGATGAGCGTGATGAGCGCGAACCCCAGTCGCTTCAGGATGAAAGTCAGCATGTCGTTCCCTGTCGTCGTCTCCGTCCCGGTTGTCCGGGCCGGACCGCATGCGTCCTCAGGCCGCCCTGCCCCTGTACCGGGGCTTCGGGCGGCGACGCCGCGTCAGGGGTGATCGAACGCAATTGACTCACCCACGTCAACAAATTCTTATAAAGATAATTTGATGGGCCGATAAATTCCGGTTATCGGAACTCATGGAGGGCATCTGGTCATGAAAGACGCGCGGTCGTCTTCCAACGCCGAACGCGCGCTCGAGATTCTGCTGATCCTCGGCGATGCCACCGCCGAGGGGTTCAGCCTTGCGCAGATCTCCGAGCGGCTGGGCTGTGCCAAGTCGGTGGCCCACCGCAGCCTCAGCGCGCTGCGGGCCAAGGGCTTTGCCGAGACCGCCGGGCGCTACGGCCACTACCGGCTCGGGCCCTCGATCCCGGCGCTGACCAAGCGCCAGGACCGGCTCGAGCCGCAGGCCCGCAAGCTGCGCCCCGGCATGACCGAGTTCGCCCGGCACAGCGGCCTCACCGTCTACCTGATCCTGCAGGCCGGGCTCGACGCGGTCTGCGGTGAAATGATCAGCCGCTCGAGCCGCCGGCATTTCACCATGGGCGTCGGCGCCCGCATTCCGATGGGCGTGCAGGCCGGCAGCGTGGCGCTGCTGTCGTTGCAGGACGACGAAGCCGTGAGCCGGGTGCTCGACGCCAACGCCCACCGCTTCCCGGTCTTCCCCGCCTGCCAGAAGGTCGACCGCGAGGTCGTGGCGGCGCAGGTCGCCGACGCCCGGCTCCGGGGCTTCGCAGTGAACATGGGCTACTACCTTCCGGGCGAAGGCGGCCTCGGCCTGCCGATCCCCGCCCAGGGCGCCTACGAGGCCGACGTCGCCGTCTCCTTCACCGCGCCGATCGAGCTCATGTCCGAGGAATGGATGGTCCGCACCATCGACGAACTGCGCGGCTTCCTCGCGGTCGGCGCCGGCTGATCCGGGGTGCTTTCCAGGGTGGTTCGGTCCCTCCGGGGGGCGTGCGCCGGTTTCGATGTCGGGATGGCGGTGCGTGGGCCTCGGTGACATGACGGAACGAAAATCATCTTTTTGTTCCGCCACTCCGGCAAATGCCCGTGCCCTGCCCTTTCCGACCCTCTGGGCCTCTGGGCCTCTGGGCCTCTGGGCCTCTGGGCCTCTGGGCCTCTGGGCCTCTGGGCCTCTGGGCCTCT
>NZ_JAATOS010000386.1:0-3755 GCF_011806505.1 Salipiger sp. HF18
CGCCTGCGCCTGGTCGGTGTCCATCACCAGCAGCGCCCGCAGCAGCTGCGTCGGCAGGTAGTCCTGCGGCATCAGCTCCTCGAAGGTGCCGAGCGGCACCATGGCGCGGCGGCCCCCGTTCAGGTTCGAGGTCAGCGGGTAAAGCTTGCGCGCGAAGGCCGAGCCGAGCACCGGCTGGATGGCGAATTTCGACGCCATCGGACGGATCCAGCCGAGCGGGATCTGCTCGTGGTCTTCCTTGATGAGCGTGATCTGGCGGGCGTAGCGGCCGAGGTAGCCGGTGGCGCCTTCGCCCATGCGGCCGCTCAGGATCGAGCCCGAGATCACCCGCACCGGCAACTTGGTCTGCAGGTCGTCATGGCAGAGATCCGCCATCGACGCGCCGGCGACCGTCCGCACGAGGCGCGGGCGGCGGCAGAGCGGACCGGTCAGGGCCACGATCCGCGACATGTCGAGCCGGCCGGTGTCGAGCAGGCGGCCGATGGCGATCACGTCGTTGTAGCCGATGGACCAGACCGTCTTGCTGGGCGAGGGCGGCTCGAGGAAATGCATGTGCGTGCCGGCGAGACCCGCCGGGTGCGGCCCGGAGAAGCCGGCGACGAAGACGTCGGGGATGCCCGCGCCGGGGACCTCGGAACCGGCCTCCTGGCAGAGGTAGGTGTGGCCGTCGGTGAGGTGAGTGATCGCCTGAAGACCGTGATAGAAAGCCTTGGAATCCTGAGCGATAATCGTTGCAGCGTCACCGCAGAGCGGCTCGGTGTCCATCGCCGTCACGTAGATCGCGGCGGGCCGCGTCGCCGGGTCGGGCACCTTCGAATAGGGACGCGTCCGGAACGAGGTCCAGAGGCCGGCGAGGCAGAGGCGCTCGATAATTCCCTCGGCGGTGTGCGGATCGCCCACGCCCGAGAAGTCGATGGGCTCGGCGGCGGTCGGATCGACCTCGATCTCGACGCTGATCAGGACGCGGCGGGCGCCGCGGTTGATCGCCTTGATTCGTCCCGAGACCGGCGCGGTGACCTGCACCTGCGGCGTGTCCTTGTGGCTCAGGATCGGCGTGCCGGCGGCGACCACGTCGCCTTCCTGAACGGTGAGTCGGGGTTTCAGGCCGATGTAGTCATCGCCAAGGATGGCCACAGTCCGGACCGGGGGAGCATCTTCAATCCCGCCTTCGGGCGCACCCAGAACCGGGACATTCAGACCTTTTCGTAACGTAAATCGCTGCACGTCGTTTTCGTCCTGTCCATTTTTGGCCGTCTTATGTGACGCCGGGAGGCTTTTTGGAAGTTCTTCCGGGGATTTTTTTCAGTTTAATGTTGTATCGATCCGGAAACTCCCGCAGAAGCCCATCATCTCATCGTTGACCACGAAGCACCACTTCTGCGGAGATAAAAGTGCCAAACCCCATCCTCCTCTCTCGCCGTAGCCTCCTCGTAATGCCAATCGCGCTGGCCGCGTGCAAGAAGGGCTGGGATGTGCTCGAGCTTTCGGGGCTCACCATGGGCACCAGCTACTCGATCGTTGCCGTGGATCACTCGCGGTCTGTCGACAAGGCCGAGCTCGCCCGCGCCGTCGATGCCAGCCTGATCCGGGTGAACACCCAGATGTCGAACTCGGACGCGACGTCCGAGATCTCGCGTTTCAACGCCTCCACCGGGGCAGAGCCCTTCGCCGTCTCGCCCGAGCTGGCTGAGGTGATGCTCGCCGCGCAGGAAGTGAACACCGAGAGCGACGGCCGCTTCGACGTCACCGTCGGCCCGCTGATCGACCTCTGGGGCTTCGGCGCCCGCACCGGCTCGGACCTGCCGAGCGATGCACAGATCGCCGACGCGCTGGCCTGCTGTGGCCAGTCCCAGACGCTGCGCGTCTCGGATCGCAGCCTGCAGAAGACCCGCCCCGAGGCCGAAGTTTACCTGTCGGCCATCGGCAAGGGCTTCGGCGTCGACCAGGTCGCGCGCACCCTCGCGGGCTTTGGCCTCACCGACTACATGGTCGAGATCGGCGGCGACCTCTACACCGCAGGCCGCAACCCCGACGGCCGACCCTGGCAGATCGGCATCGAGAGCCCCGAGGCCTTCGACCGCGGCGTGATGCAGGTTGTGGGCGTGTCGGGTCTCGGCATGGCGACCTCGGGCGACTACCGCAACTTCTTCGAGCGCGACGGCAAGCGCTACTCGCACATCATCGACGCCACGACCGGCCGTCCGGTGACGCACCACACCGCCTCGGTGACCGTGCTGACCGAGAACGCGATGATGGCCGACGCCTGGGCCACGGCCCTGCTGGCGGTGGGCACCAAGCGCGGCCTCGAGATCGCAAATGATCGTGAGATGGCGGTCCTCTTCGTTGATCGTTCCGGCGAGGCGGGGCAGATTGGCCACGTCACCGAGGCCAGCGAGCGTTTCAAGGCGCTGCAGGCCTGATCCACTTCTGACGGGAGCCTGCTTTGTCGACCTTTCTGCTTGCCTTCGGACTTCTGATGATCGTGATGCTGGGCATGGCGCTCGGCGTCATGTTCAGCGGGCGCACGATCAAGGGCAGCTGTGGCGGGCTGAACGCCATCGCCGACGCGGACCATTGCCTGGTCTGCAAGCAGGAGATCGACCCGAACAGCCCCCTGCGCGAGCGGCTCAAGTGCCCGCGTGCCCGCAAGATGATCGAGGACATGGAGCGCGAGGCGAGCTGATCGCCTTCCATCCGGCCGGATTTCGGGGCGGGGCGGGGGACTGCCTCCCCTCTTTCATTTGCGCAGAGGGTTCTTGAGTGGGGGCGTTTGGAGCGGGGGGTCTTGGGGAGTGGCGCCGCGGGGGGTCTTCAGCGCCGGCCCGGCCCCTCCGCCCCGCATCGGCAGGAAGCCCAGCACCAGCAGCGCCACCGCCGCCACCAGCCCGAACACCCAGAGCTGCCAGCGCGGGCCCTCGGCCTTCCAGACGCTGCGGTAGCGGTATCCCGCGAGGCAGGCGACCACGAACAGAAGGGTGGCGGTGACGGGCGTGAGCGCAAGCTCGGGCACGGGCGAATTCCTCTCGGCAGGGCGCAATCTACAAAGCGCGTTTACAGATGCGCTGATTGCATTACCCTAGGGGAGAGACAAGGGAGGGTCACGTGATGCCAGCTTCTTACCAGCCGCACACCCGCGGCGACGACGACCACGAGAAGACGCACAGCCAGTCCATCGAGACGAACCTGTCCGCCGCCGAGGCGACGGTGGGGCATGTGATGGAGAAGAAGGGCCGTGATGTCCACACCATCGGTCCGGACGAGACCATAGGCCACGCGGTCGAGGTGCTCCGCGACAAGCGCATCGGGGCGATCCTCGTGACCGACGCCGCCGGGCACCTCGTCGGCATTCTCTCCGAGCGTGACATCGTGCGGCGGCTGGCGGATACGCCCGGCCGGACCCTGCCGCAAACCGTCGCCGAGCTGATGACCGCCGATCCGCAGACCTGCACGCTCGACGAGACGCTGGTGCGTGTGCTGCGCCGGATGACCGACGGGCGCTTCCGCCACCTGCCGGTGCTGGAAGACGGCGAGATTGCCGGGATGATCTCGATCGGGGACGTGGTGAACTACCGGCTCACCGCGCTTGAATACGAGGCGCTGAAGCTCAAGCAGCTGATCGTCGGCTGAATCTTTGAAACAGCAAAACCGCGGTCCCGTCGATGCGGGACCGCGGTTTTGCTTGTCTTGAGGGATCAGACCGCGCGGGTGAGGAACTGCGCGGCGTTGCGGTCCCAGCCAAGCCGGACCGGCGCGCC
>NZ_JAATOS010000387.1:0-3748 GCF_011806505.1 Salipiger sp. HF18
TGGCCGCCGCGGCGCTGTCGAAAACCGGCAAGCTGGGCTCGGTCTCGGCCTTCGCGATCCCCGAACTCATCACATCGATCAATGCCTTCGCGCTGGGCGCGCAGTCGGTCAACCCCGACGTCGAGGTCTCGGTGGTCTGGGTCAACTCCTGGTTCGACCCCGCGCAGGAGCAGGACGCCGCCAAGGCGCTGCTGGCGCAGGGCTGCGACGTCATCTTCTCGAACGCGCAGGACACGCCCTCGGTGGTCTCGGTCTGCGAGGAGGCGGGCGCCTACGTCTTCAACCTCAACTCGTCGATGAAGGCCAACGCGCCGAACTTCTACCTCGGCTGCGTCGAGACCGACTGGTCGCCGTTCTTCGTCGAGTCGGTCAAGGCGCACATGGACGGCACGTTCGAGGGCCGCAACGCCTTCCTTGGCGTTGAGGACGGAGTGGTGAAGATCGTCGACTGGAACCCGGACATCCCCGCCGAGACCAAGGCGAGGATCGACGAGACCGCCGCCGCCATCGCCGACGGCTCGTTCCATCCGTTCACCGGCCGCATCGTCAGGCAGGACGAGACGGTGGGCGTCGAGGACGGCGAGACGCTGGCCGACGAGGCGATCGTGTCGATGGACTGGCACGTCGCCGGCGTGACCACGCCGCTGCCGAAGTAAATGTCGCTGCTCTCGCTCAGGGGGCTGAGCAAGTCCTACGGGACCGTGCGGGCCAACCGCGGCATCGACCTCGATGTCGCGGAGGGCTCCATCCATGCGATCCTGGGCGAGAACGGCGCCGGCAAGTCGACGCTGATGAAGCTCATCTACGGTGTCGAGAGCCCCGACGAGGGCGAGATCTTCTGGCAGGGGGACAAGGTCTCCCTGTCTTCACCTGCCGAGGCAAGATCGCGCGGCATCGGTATGGTTTTTCAGCATTTTTCCCTGTTTGAGACGTTGACGGTCGTCGAGAATATCTCGCTGATCGTGCCGGGCCGGAAGGCCGAGCTCACGTCGCGCATCCGCGAACTCGGGCGCGACTACGGTCTCGAGGTCGACCCGGTCGCGCATGTGCATGCGCTTTCGGTGGGCGAGCGCCAGCGGGTCGAGATCATCCGCTGCCTGATGACCGACCCGAAGCTCCTGATCCTCGACGAGCCGACCTCGGTGCTGCCGCCGCAATCGGTGGAGAAACTCTTCGAGACACTGCTGAAACTGCGCGACCGGGGGGTGTCGATCCTCTTCATCTCGCACAAGCTGGAAGAGATCCGCTCGATCTGCGACCACGCCACGATCCTCCGCGACGGCGCGGTCACCGGCAACGTCGACCCACGCGAGCACGACGCGCATGACCTTGCGCAGATGATGATCGGCCGCGACATGCCCGCGCCCAGGCCCTTCGAGGCGCGCGCGCCGGGGCCGGTGATGCTCGAGCTCGCGGGGCTTGATTACCGGCCCGACGACCCGTTCCAGATTTCGCTGAAGTCGGTGAGCCTGCAGCTTCACGCGGGCGAGATCCTCGGCATCGCTGGGGTGTCGGGCAACGGGCAGGGCGAGCTTGCCCGGCTGATCTCGGGCGAGACCCGCCGCCACCCAGAGGCCCGGGCCGAGGTCATGATGATGGGCCAGCCGGTGGGCCATCTCGGTGCCGCTGCCCGCCGCAAGCTGGGCTTTGCCTTCGTGCCCGAGGAACGGCTCGGACGCGGTGCCGTGCCCGAGATGTCGCTGGCGGACAACACGCTGCTCACCGCGCACCGGCTGGGGCTGGTGAAGCGCGGGCTCATCGACCGGCGCGCCGAAGAGGCCTTCACAGCGCGCTGCATCGCCGACTACGACGTGCGCACGCCGGGGCCGCAGGCCGAGGCCGGGGCGCTGTCGGGCGGCAACCTTCAGAAGTTCATCGTGGGCCGCGAGATCGAGCTCGGGCCGAGGCTGCTGTTCGTGGCGCAACCCACGTGGGGCGTCGATATCGGCGCGGCCACCGCGATCCGGCGCAAGCTCGTGGACCTGCGCAACGCGGGCACCGCCGTGCTGGTAATCTCCGAGGAGATCGAGGAACTGTTCGAGATCTGCGACCGCATCCAGGTGATCCGCGAGGGCCGGCTGTCACCCTCGCTCGACGTGTCCGAGACCCGGGTCGAGGACGTGGGCCGCTACATGATCGGCGCGGAAGAGAGGGCGCGGCCATGATGGGCTATCGGATTATCCGCCGCACCACCGCCTCGCGGCGCATGGCGGTGCTGGCGCCGCTGGCCGCGCTGCTGGCCGCCATCGTGCTGAACTTCGTGCTCTACCTGCTGATGGGCAAGGACCCGGGCGCGGTGTTCTACGCCATGCTGCTCGAGCCCTTCATCTCGTGGAATTCCTTCGCCGAGGTGCTGCTGAAGATGACGCCGCTTCTGCTCATCGCGCAGGGGCTGGCGATCGGCTTCCGCGCCAAGGTCATCAACATCGGCGCCGAGGGGCAGTTCGTGCTGGGCGCGATCTTCGCCTCGTCGATCCCGGTCTGGTTCCCGCAGGCCACCGGCTGGTGGCTCTGGCCGCTGATGCTGTTGCTGGGGGCCATCGGCGGCGCGCTCTGGGCCGCGCTGCCGGCATTCTGGCGGGTGCGGCTCAACGCGTCGGAAATCCTCGTGACGCTGATGATGAACCTGATCGCGGCGCAGCTTCTGGCCTACCTGCTGGTGGGGCCGTGGAAGGATCCGATGGGCTTCAACTTCCCGCAGACGGTGATGTTCCAGTGGGACGCGATGGTGCCGACGCTCTTCCCCGGGACGCGGGTCAACGTGGCGCTGATCCTCGCGCTGGTCTGGTCGGTGCTGGCCTGGGTCTACATGCAGCGCAGCTTCCAGGGCTACCAGCTGGTGGTCGGAGGCCTCGCCCCCCATGCCACCGCCTACGCGGGCTTTTCCGAAGGCCGCGCGGTCTGGCTGTCGCTGCTGATCGGCGGCTTCGCGGCGGGGCTCGCGGGCGCCGCCGAGGTCGCGGGACCGCTCGGCCAGCTCCAGCGCGGCATCGCCTCGGGCTACGGCTACGCGGCGATCATCGTGGCCTACCTTGGCGGGCTGCACCCGGTGGGTATCGTGTTTTCCTCGCTCTTCATGGCGGCGCTCTACATCGGCGGCGACAACGCCATGGTCTCGGCCGGGCTGCCGGCTTCGGCGGTCGAGGTGTTCCAGGGCTCGCTGCTGGTCTGCTACCTCGCGGCCATCGTGCTGGTCCGCTACCGTTTCGCCCGACCGGCGGAGGTCGCGGCATGAGCGCGCTCTCCTTCATCCTTGCCGGCATGCTTGCCGCGGCCATGCCCTTCCTGCTGGCGGCACTGGGCGAGCTGGTGGCGGAGCGCTCGGGCGTGCTGAACCTCGGGATCGAGGGCATGATGGCGCTGGGTGCGGTCGTGGCCTTCATCGTCGTGCGCCACAGCGGCGGCCACGCCATGGGCTTCATGGCGGCGGGGCTCGCGAGCGCGGCGCTCTCGCTGGTCTTCGCGTGGCTGGCGCTGGCGGTGCGGGCGAACCAGGTGGCGGCAGGGCTCGCCATCGGCATCCTGGGGCAGGGGCTCTCGGCGCTGTTCGGCAAGGGCTACGAGAGCCTGACCGTCCCCGGCCTGCCCAAGCTCGCCATCCCCGGCCTGTCCGACCTGCCGGTCATTGGCGGGCTCTTCGCGCAGGACGCGGTGGTCTGGCTCGGCCTGCTCGGCACGCTGGCGATCTGGGCGGCGATGCGCTTCACCAAGCTGGGACTCGTGATCCGAGCGGTGGGCGAGAACCCCC
>NZ_JAATOS010000388.1:0-3745 GCF_011806505.1 Salipiger sp. HF18
ATCCCGGACACGCTTCTCGAACTCTGCGAAGCCCATGAGTCGACCCCGGCCGAAGACCTTCTGGGCTGCGTCGAGATCAACCGGCTGTTCCATCAGGCGCTTGTTGCCGCGGCGGGAAATACCGTTCTGGTTCAGGTGTTTGACGGGCTCCAGGCGCCGCTGTCCCGGGCCGCGATGCTGTCGTTGCGGCAGGGCGTCGGCAAGACCGAGATCATCGAGGTGGAACACCGCGAGATGGTCGCCGCGCTCTCGGTCCACGACGAGGAGCGCGCGGTCGAGGTGATCCGCCGCCATCTTGCCCTGATGCCCCGCCTGACGCGCGCGCTGACCGCCTGAGCGGTACGCGGGTCGGAGCGGATTTCGGGTCGTTGCTGGCATGGCGTCGTGGGGTGTCCCGTGCTGCGAGCGGTCTCGATTGCGTTGAAGTGAGACAAGTTTGTGACACGTCGTCCAATTGAAAACATTTGTCGTCCGCAAAGTATTTCTTATCCCGGCCGGTGACCCGGACGCAGGATCACCCATCGGCCCGGCGCCATGCCCCCGTGTTCATTGGACGTTACGGGCCGCGCGAACCCTCGCACGAATTCACACCATCCGGGGATAGTGTCGCGCTGGTACGCCGCGATACGGAGAAGAATTGTCCGAATTGTGACCGAATGCACGAAAACCGTGCGGCGTCAGACCGCGCGGATGCCCAGCGTGACGCCCGGTTCGGGACGGATCGTCATGTGCATCACCGGCTCGGGGTCTGGCCCCGCAGGGGTGAAGCGGAAGCGGGCCAGCAGCGTCGCCAGAATGATCTGCGCCTGCATCATGGCGAAATTGGCGCCCACGCAGATCCGCGGCCCGGCGCCGAAGGGCAGGTAGGTGTAGCGGTCCCGGCCGGCACTGGCCTCGGGCGAGAAGTGATCGGGATCGAAGACGTCGGGGGCCGTCCAGTAGTCGCGGTGCCGGTGCAGCGCGTAGGTGTTGATGAAGACGGTCTCGCGCGGGCGGATCTCGCGGTCGTAGATCCGGTCGGTCTCGAGCACGTTGCGGGCGAGGAAGCCCACCGGCGGGTAGAGCCGCATCGATTCCTCGAGCACCTGCTCGATGTAGGGCATCTGCGCGAGGTCCTCGAACCCCGCGGGCCGGTCGCCCAGCACGCCGCGCGCCTCGGCATGGGCGCGCTCTTGCACCTCGGCGTCATTGGCCAGCAGGTAGAGCGCCCAGGAAATCGACAGCGCCGTGGTCTCGTGACCGGCGACGATGAAGAACTGCATGTTGTGCAGAAGCTCCTGCGGCGACATCGCCCGGCCGGTCTCGGGGTCGGTGGCCTTCATCATGTGGTCGAGCAGGTCGTCGAGCGGCCCCGAGCCCTGCACCCGCCGCGCGTCGATGGCGCTGGCGACCATCCGGTGCATGGTCTTCACTGCGCCGCGTCCGAGCAGCTCGGCGGGGCGGGGCACCCATGGCGGCACCTCGAGGAAATCCATCAGCGAGGCGCGCCCCACGGTCAGGAAATAGCGGGTGATGGCGGCGCCATAGGCGTCGGCGTCGAAATGCTCGCGCCCGGAGAGCGCCACGTCGCAGATCACATCGAAGGTGGCCGAGAGCATCGCCTGCACCAGTTCGGCCTCGCCGCCGGCACGGGCCAGCCGGTCGGCGGCGCGGTCGGCGGTGGCGGTCATCACCGGGGCCAGTGCCTCGACATGGCGGGCGGCGAAGACCGGCGCGATGGCCCGGCGCTGCCAGCGCCAGTGCGCGCCTTCCGAGGTGAAGAGGCTCTCGCCCACCGCCGGACGCAGCATCCGCAGCATGACCTCGGACTTGGGATAGTTGGCGACGTTGTCCAGGAAGACGCGCTTCATCCCCTCGGGCCCCTGCACCATGTGCCAGCGCGCGGTGCCGGTGGTCCCGGTAACGATGGGCTGGGTGTAGGAGATCGCCGGAATGATGTTCAGCACGTTTCGCCGCACGGCCTTGAGGCTCGCGAGAATGCCGAGCGGCTTGCCGGGCGGAGTGACGGAGGGCGGTGTGAAGGCGTTCATGGGGCGGTCCGGTTGCGGGGGCTCTGCCTGCAACATAGGCCGCGGCGGCGCCTCCGCCAAACTCCGGCTCAGCAGCCCTCGACGCGGGTGTGCCCCGAGAGCCCCGCGCCGGTGCGGCGGCGCAATGCCCGCGACAGCGCGTCGATGCCCGCGGTGACCAGCCCGGTGGCGATCAGCAGCACCACCGCCCGGTCGAGCCGAAGCTCGGCCATGGCGCTGTCGATGTAGAAGCCGAGCGTGGCGATGCCGAGCAGGCCCATGACGGCGGTCTCGCGCAGGATGATCTCCCACCGGTAGAGGCAGAGCGCGAGGAACGGCCCCGAGAGCCGCGGCGCCAGCTCCCACCCCCAGAGCGTCAGCCCCCGGGGCGCATCCCGGCGCAGGGTGGGCAGCAGCGTCTCGCCCTCGCGGCCCAGAAGGTGCGCGATGATGGCGCCGTTGTGCAGCGCCAGCGCCAGCACGGCGGGCAGCATCGAGGGGCCGAAGACCTGCAGAAAGAGGTAGGCCAGCATGTACTCGGGGAAGCTGCGCAGGATCACCAGTCCGAGATGTCCCAGCGCGCGGCCCCAGCGCGGCGTGACCCGGGGCACGATCAGCCCGAAGCCCGCGAAGGCCAGCGCCCCGGTCAGCGCCAGCGCGATCTGCGCCACGACGAAGGTGGCGAGGAGGCCGGGCAGCATCTCGTCGGTGACGAGCGGCGCCAGCCAGTGCAGCAGCCCCGTGAAGTCCCAGCCGTCGCGCAGGGGCGCGGGCACGATGTCCTCGGTCAGGAAGCGCATCAGGGCGCCCGAGCCCATCGGCGGCGACTTGACCAGCGCCAGCGTCACCGCCGAGGCCAGCAGCCAGAGCGGCGCCAGCACCGGGCGCATCCACTGCCGGACGCTGGCGATCAGCACAACGTAGCAGATCATGATGGCCGAGGCGGCGCCGTAGTCGCCCATGCGGAAGAAGCTGTCGAGCTGGAAGCCCAGCGTCGGAAGGCCGACGAAGCCCAGCACGGCGCTCGCCCGCATGCCGCATTCGAGCCGGTAGAGCGTGTAGTGCTTCATCGCGGTCAGTGCGAGCGGCGCGCGGGCGTAGAGGAAGCGCGACAGCGCGTCGGTGCCGCGCGGCAGCACCTCGGCCGGGCGCGGGTCGGCCTCGTCGAGCTGTTCCGAGAAGACCTTGGCGAAGATCCCGGCATAGGGCAGGGCGATGGCCAGCACGCCGGTCAGGGGCGAGATACCGAGGATCTGCATCAGCATCAGCGCCCAGAAGAGCTCGTGCACCGAGCGCAGCGCGATGCACAACCAGCGCACGGCGCGCAGGTGATAGAACGGCGCCAGCACCAGCCCCGACGAGGCCCCCGCCGCCACGCCTGCGACGGCGAAGGCCACGGTCAGCCAGATGGCGCGGCCGATCTGCTCGACGGCGCCGAAATCGGGGCGCAGGAAGCCCGCAAGCATCCGCGAGAGCGCGGCGCCCGGGTCGTGGCCGGCGAGGCCGAAGTCGGCGAAGGGCAGGGCCAGCAGTGCCAGCGCGAGGAAGAGCGTGACCACCCGGGGGCGGGTCCAGCCCTCGCGGCGGGCGCTGCGGCGGGCCTCAGTGGGCGTAGAGAGCCGCGATGTCGCCATCGCTCACCTCCGTCGCCGGCGCGTCGAAGAGGATGCCGCCGCGGCGCAGCCCCACCAGCCGCGTGGCGAAGTTCTGGGCCAGCGCCACGTCGTGCAGCGCCA
>NZ_JAATOS010000389.1:0-3739 GCF_011806505.1 Salipiger sp. HF18
GGTCGGGGTCCACATCGCCACGATGTTGTCGTGGATCTCGTCATCGGTCGACAACTCGACAAGGGTGACCGAGCCGTCGCCCCAGTCGCCCTTGGGCTGGATCCAGGCCGAGGCGCGCTTTTCGTAGAACACGCCGTCATCCTGGTATTCGTCGAAGCTGCGCTCGCGCTGCATCAGGCCGAAGCCCTTGACGCCGGGGGTGTAGAAGCTGTTGGCCATGGTGCGCGGCGGGTTATTGAGCGGACGCCAGATGCGCTCGCCGCTGGCGGTGTGGATCTCGAGCCCGTCGCTGTCGTGCACCTCGGGGCGCCAGTCCGGGGCCACGTGGGCGTCGGGCTTGCCGAACCAGTACATCGAGGTGAGCGGCGCGATGCCCAGCCGCTCGACATCGCCGCGCAGGAAGATCTGCGCCTCGACATCCTGCGCCACGCCCTCGTCGCCGCGGGTCGAGGCGATCTTGTAGGCGCCGGTGGCGCGCGGGCTCTCGAGGAGCGCGTAGGCGGTCAGGTCGCCGCCGCCGGCCTGCTCGAGCCAGAACCGGGTGAAGCGCGGGAATTCCTCGGGGCCTTCCGGAATGGCGGTGTCGAGCGCGAGGCCGCACACCGACAGGCCGAACTGCCCGGAATAGCCCGCGGTGCGCCAGTAGGAGGCGCCGAGGAAGGCCATCCAGTCGTCGCCGCCCGGCTGGTCCTGCACCCGGAAGCCCGCGAAGCCCTCGGTGCGGGTCAGGGCGCGGGCGGGGTTGTTATCGGGGATGTCGAAGTAGTCGGTCGAGAACGGAACCTCGCGCGCCATGCCGTTCTCGACGGTGTAGATGTGCACGGGCTCGGGGAAATACTTGCCGGGGAAGAAGAACTGCACCGGCGAGGTGCCCGACTGGTTCCAAAGCGCCCGCTCCTTGCGGAACGAGATCTGGTTGTGTCGGTCGTAGTCGATCTTTTCGAGGATGTCGCCATCGGCGACCTGCATCGGCACGTAACTCTCGTTGGCGAGGGAGCGTGCGACGTCCCGTAGCTGGTCGAAGGAGAACGGCTCGGCGGGCCCGAAACCCGCGGCGTCTTGCGCTGCCGCCTTCTGGGCGCGCGCCACCTCGGGCAGGAGGAAGAAAGCTCCGGCTCCGAGGGCGGAGGCGAGCATGTCTCGTCGGGTCAGGCGAGGGTCGGTCATGTCAGTCCTTCTGTCTTTCATCCGGTTGC
The DNA here is from genome assembly GCF_011806505.1 of Salipiger sp. HF18. Taxonomy (NCBI): domain Bacteria; kingdom Pseudomonadati; phylum Pseudomonadota; class Alphaproteobacteria; order Rhodobacterales; family Roseobacteraceae; genus Salipiger; species Salipiger sp. HF18. The sequence continues at coordinate 1,197 of NZ_JAATOS010000389.1, forward strand.
GCCTGAATTTGGAGACGCAGCGGAAAAGGGCAAATCCGACAGGCGCCGACCGGCAGAACCGTGCCGATGGAACCGCGGTCTGCCCATGTTCGCGTCAAAGGCGGGGCTGGAGAGGGCGCGGCCTGCTGAAAATTGGGGCAGATGCGGTCTGGAGGGGGGGGCGCACGCGACGCTCCTGCAGCCGGTTTCAGCGGCAGGCGTCGGGAACGTGTCACAATCATTGCGGGAAACGCTGGGCGTCGACGCCAGAGGCTGAAGTGGCGCCTCAGGTTTCATCATCGTTCCGATATAGCTGAATATACAGATACTATCGGTCCTAAATGTGATCGAATAAGTAACATGTGACCGTTGCAAGGGTGACGCTTGGGTCACGTTCGCGAGATTTCAAGCGTTTTGCAGCTAGCCTGAGGGTTGTGTTTTCTTTCGGACTCATTTCCTCCGTATCATCAGTTTTGTGAGCCGCCCGGACAGGGGGCGACTCGTGCTCTGGGACTGGAGAGTATTGGTATGGCTTTGAGTGATCACAGGGTCTTCAGATGCAGGTATTGCGGACATGCACTCCGCTTCGGGGCGCCGGTCTGCGGCTCCTGCTATCAGCCGACGCAGGTGAGCAACCGCGTCTCGACCTGGGTCGTGGCGCTGCTGGTCCTGTTGTTGGGCATATCCTTTATACTTCTGGGGCTGCACGTGTTCTGAAGACCCGTGCGGGTGGGGCTGGCGGCGGCGTCGTCAGACCCACCCCTGGCGCCGGTAGAGCCGGAAGAGACCGTTCATCAGGCGCAGCCGCTTCCTGCGGCCCCCGGTACCGCGCGCGAGGGTTTCGGCGATCACGTCGTTGAGGCTCGCAGCGGAGAGCTTGCGCAGCGAAGAGACGAAATCCTCGCGCCGTTCCGGCAACGACCGGGCGAGATCCTGGTCCCTGGTCGCATCGGTGTAGAGCTTGTCCGCCAGCCGCTCGATCGCTGCCTCGTCGCCCGATTTCAGGGTGAAGGGCATGATGCTGCCGTGGAAAGGCAGATCCACCGGGATCAGCCGCAGCCCGGGCACGCGGCGCAACCGCTGGGCCTCGGCCACGTCCATGCCGTAGCCCGAGGAATAGTAGACCGTGGTGAGCGCGGTGCGGCCCCGGATGAAATCCTGGATATTGCCGAAGCGCCGGAAGTCCTTGGCGAGATGGGCGCGGCCCTTGCCCTCGAGCCGGTCGTGCGAGATCCGGTAGCTCGGCAGCTCGTCGAGCACCGGGTTGTGCGGGAAGAGCATGGTCTGCGGGCTGAAGGCGATGCACTGCACCGCCATGTCGCGCTGCACCTCCTGCGCGATCGAGGACCACAGCAGAGCGCCCGAGCCGCCCTTGGACGAGCCGATGAAGAGCAGGCGCAGGTAGCCGCGGGCCCGCGCAAAGGTGACGATGGCGTTCACGTTCCGGTAGGGGGCGTTGGTGTAGAACGACAGGAAGCGGTCGGCCAGATGCAGGCTGCTCTGGGCGAAGGGGTATTTCATCAGCACCAGTCGGGGTGTCGGCGCCAGGACGACGAGCAGCGTGTCGGACCCGCGCGGGATGTAGTCGAGCTCGTACTGGGCAGAGACCTCGGCTCGAAGATCCGGCAAATGCGCGTTGGACATAAAATTTCCGTTTACAATTCTTTAGGTGCGAAAAGGAGCGGGCCTGGGGGACGTGTTCCCAGACTGCGCAGGTCGGCGGGGATTGGCAAGCTGATGCTCACGTACGCGCGGTGCCGCGCGGCGAAGCGCCGGCACGGATAGCCTCTGTGGGCGCGCGCGGCGTCACTCCATGGCGAGGATCATGTTGCGCACCACCGGGTAGATCTCGTTCTCCCAGCGGCGGCCGTTGAAGACGCCATAATGGCCGACGTTGGCCTGCAGGTGGTGGCGCTTGAGATGCGGGCGCAGGGTCGAGCAGAGGTCATGCGCCGCCGTGGTCTGGCCCATCCCGCAGATGTCGTCGCGCCCGCCCTCGACGGTCAGCAGCGCGGTGTTGCGGATCTTCGAGGGGTCGACCTTGCGGCCACGATAGGTGAAGTCGCCGGTGGCGAGCTCGGCCTTCTGGAACACCCGCTCGATGGTCTCGATGTAGAATTCCTCGGTCAGGTCGAGCACCGCGAAATACTCGTCGTAGAATTCCTTGATGCGCTTCGCGTCATCTTGCTCTCCCGCGGCGAGATGGTCGTAGAGCTTGCGATGCTGTGCCTGGTGGCGCTCCATGTTCATCGACATGAAGGCGGTGAGCTGCACGAAGCCCGGGTAGACCTTGCGTCCGGCACCGTCGTAGCGGAACGGCACCGTCGAGATCACGTTGCGCTTGAACCACGACAGCGGCTTCTCGTTGGCGAGATCGTTCACCGTGGTCGGGCTCTCGCGCACGTCCACGGGGCCGGCCATCAGCGTCATGGTGCGCGGCGTCGCGGGATTGCGGTCCTCGGACATCACCGCCACTGCGGCCAGGGTCTGCACGCAGGGCTGGCAGACCGCGAGCACGTGGCCGCCGGGCCCGATCTCTTCGAGGAAGCGGATGACGTAGGCGA
>NZ_JAATOS010000390.1:0-3713 GCF_011806505.1 Salipiger sp. HF18
CTGCGGGATCAGCTGGATGAAACTGCGGGCGATCTCGGCCTTGTCGGCGCACATGGCGCATCTCCTTGCTTGCTCGGGCCTTTATGCGGGCGCCGCCGCGCCACCGCAAGGGCGCGACACCGCCCCGCCTTGCCCTGCGCCCCGCGCCGGACTAGGTTTTGCTGCAAGAGCAAGGAGGAGCGGATGACCGACACCCGCATCAGCTTCAAGGAGATGTGCGCGCGCTTCGACGTGACGCCGCGCACCCTGCGGTATTACGAGTATATCGAGCTGCTCGCCCCCGAGCGCCAGGGCCGCCAGCGGTTCTACGGCGCGCGCGAGGTGGCCCGGATGAAGCTCATCCTGCGCGGCCGCAAGTTCGGCTTCCAGCTCGAGGACATCCGGAAGTGGCTGGAGATGCGCGAGCAGGAGGGCAACGAGGCCCAGATGCGCGCCTGGGTCGAGATGGCCGACCGCCAGATGCTGGAGCTGGACGAGCAGCGCCGGCAGCTCGACGAGGCGATGGACGAGCTCAAATCGCTGCGAGACGAGACCGTCGAACTCTGACCTCTCCGGACCTTTTTCAAAGCGCTTGCAGGACCCCGCGCGGGCCGATTGTCGCGAATTTCGAACGATTCGACCGGTCGTGGCCGGGCTCCGTCGGGCCCGGAAGGGCCTTGGCGTGGCCCTGTGCCTGCCCTGACGCCGCCGTCACCGGGAAAGAATTTTCCGAAATCATGCGGGTGACGTGAAAGGAAGTTACGTCAACTTGGAAATGACGTAGCGTCCGAGTTACGCGGCCGAAATTCACCATTGTAAGACTGGGGTCGAAAGCGCACCTCACGCGGCACATTAACGCAACGTGAGGCTATCCAGACCAATGAGCGACGAGCAACTGATGACAATCCGCGAGATGTGCGACCTCTTCGAAGTCACGCCCCGGACTCTGCGCTTTTACGAGCAGAAGGAGCTGCTCTTCCCGATCCGCGAGGGCCAGAAGCGGCTCTTCACCCGGCGCGACCGGGCGCGGCTCAAGCTGATCCTGCGCGGCAAGCGCTTCGGCTTCAGCCTGGAAGAGATCCGCCAGCTGCTCGACCTCTACGACATGGGTGACCAGCAGCACACGCAGATCGCCCGCACCTACGAGATCGCCCAGGGCCGGCTTGCCGACCTCGAACGCGAGCGCGACGAGCTGAACGCGGCGATCGACGACCTGAAGGAACAGCTCGCCTGGGGCGAGCGCATGCTGTCCCAGCTGCAGCAGAAAAGGGCCAGCTGACAAGGCAGCCCGGCATCTTAGGAGGAGAATACATGCCGACGTACACCGCCCCCGTGAAGGACATGCAGTTCGTGCTGCACGACGTGCTCGCGATCAGCGAGGCCGGCATCCCCGGCTACGAGGAACTCGATCGCGACACCACGGGCGCGATCCTCGAGGAGGCCGCGAAGCTTGCCGAGAACGTGCTGGCGCCGCTCAACCGGGTCGGCGACGAGCAGGGCTGCGTGCTCGAGAACGGGGTGGTGCGCACGCCGGAAGGGTTCAAGGACGCCTTCGACCAGATGCGCGACGGCGGCTGGACCGCGCTCGACTGCGATCCGGAGTACGGCGGCCAGGGCCTGCCCTACCTGATGTCCACGGCGGTGGGCGAGATGTTCTCCTCGGCCAACATGGCCTTCAACATGTACCAGGGCCTGACCCATGGCGCCTACAACGCGATCCATGCGCATGGCTCGGAGGAGCAGAAGGCCACCTACCTGCCGAAGATGGTGAGCTGCGAGTGGGGCGGGACGATGAACCTGACCGAACCCCACTGCGGCACCGACCTCGGGCTTATCAAGACCAGGGCCGAGCCGCAGGAGGACGGCAGCTACCGCATCACCGGCTCCAAGATCTGGATCTCGGCCGGCGAGCACGACATGGTCGATAACATCATCCACCTCGTGCTGGCCAAGATCCCCGGCGGCCCCGAGGGTGTGAAGGGCATATCGCTCTTCATCGTGCCAAAGTTCATTGTGAATGCCGACGGCTCGCCGGGCGCGCGCAACAGCCTGTCCTGCGGCGGGCTCGAAAAGAAGATGGGCATCCACGGCAACGCCACCTGCGTGATGAACTACGACGGCGCCACCGGCTTCCTCGTGGGCGAGGCGCACAAGGGCATGCGGGCAATGTTCACCATGATGAACGAGGCGCGTCTCGGCGTGGGCCTGCAGGGCTTCGCGCAGGGCGCCGTGGCCTACGAGAACGCGCTCGGCTTCGCCAGGGAGCGCCAGCAGGGACGGGCCGTGACCGGTACCCAGATGCCCGAGGCGCCGGCGGACACCATCATGGTACACCCGGACGTGCGGCGGAACCTGATGGACCAGAAATCCATCACCGAGGGCGCCCGCGCCTTCGTCTACTGGGGCGCCATGCTGATCGACAAGGCCCACCGCGCCGAGGACCCGGACGCCGAGGGGCTGATCTCGCTGCTGACGCCGGTGATCAAGGGCTTCCTGACCGACAAGGGCTTCGAGACCTGCGTGCTGGCGCAGCAGACGCTGGGCGGATCGGGCTTCACCCGCGAATGGGGGCTCGAGCAGTTCGTGCGCGATGCGCGGATCACAATGATCTACGAGGGCACCAATGGCATCCAATCGCTCGACCTCGTGGGCCGCAAGCTGGCGACGGACGGCGGCAAGCATGTCATGGCCTTCTTCGATATGGTGAAGCGCTTCATCGCCGAGAACAAGGGCCAGGACGAGGCCTTCGACGCCCAGTTCCTCGAGCCGTTGAAGGCCGCTTCAAAGGACCTTCAGGCGGCGGGCATGTTCTTCATGCAAAAGGGCATGAAGAACCCCAACGACGCGCTGTCGGGCTCCTACGATTTCATGCATCTCTTCGGCCACGTCTGCCTCGGGTTCATGCACTCCCGCATGGCGCTGGCGGCGACGGCGGCGCTGGAGGCGGGCGGCGACAAGGCGTTCCTGAACGCCAAGCTCGCCACCGGGCGCTACTACATGGCGCGGCAGCTGCCGGCGACGAAGACCCATCTCGCACGGATCGAGAGCGGGGCGGAGCCGGTCATGGCGCTCGACGCCGAGGCGTTCTGAGGCCTTCGGTGGGCCCGACTGCCCATCCCGCTGCCATGCAGCCCGCCCGTGCCGAAACGCCTCCTCCCTACCCGCCGCTTCTCCGTCGCGGTGACCGAGGACTGCTCGCGCGGGCTGAACGCTTCGCGGCACAGGCGGGTCTCGACCAGGGCGAGGCGCTGTCCTTTCTCATCGAGAGCTTCGACAGCGTGACCGACGCGGACCTGCCGGGGCACCGGCTGCGGCTCTTCAACTCGGAACTGGAGGCGCACAGGCGCTGGGACCCGGCGGCTCCGCAGAAGGCATACGGCGGAGCCGTCCGGCTCTGGGGTCTGGGGCTGCAGAAGGGGCGCGCGACACGAGGGGAATGTCGACCGTCGGAAGCTCTGAAAAGCGGGCGTCACATGGTCGGGGCTCGTGTGGCAGGACGGCGGGACGTGACCGGTTCGAGACCCTCCGGGCGCGGCACCAGGCCCGAAATGAAGGACCGGGGGTTTCACACCCCCGGACCCCCGTGGAGTTTAGGGGCAAGATGAAGTTGCAGGACCGCACATCGAACCCGGGTAGGCCTGCAGGTCGGGCTGCACTCGGTCCACTCTCCCGCGCGCCCGACCGCTTGGCGGAACGCAGGCGCGCGGGAGAGCTTCACCTTGCACGCCGCTCAT
>NZ_JAATOS010000038.1:0-19446 GCF_011806505.1 Salipiger sp. HF18
GGCACTTGTGTGGTCTCGCGCTTGTCGATGCGACCACCGACGACGCCGTGTGCGGGTGTCTCCGCACCAGTTTCCGGGGCCGCTTCAGAGGTCGAGTCTGAGATGGTGTCTATAGATCGTACCTGTCCAGCGCCCGGAACCTGGACGGTTTCTTCACGAGAATTTTCCGAAAAGGGGAGGCTCTTCGCCAGTTGAGGGTCTGGCAGCCGTCGCGTCTCAGGTGATACACGCTTCCCGATTGGATCCAGGCTCGGTGCATCTTCGCCGGCCTCGGCCATCGCCATCTTCCCCTCAGGCGGCTTTCCGAAGATATTGTCTTTGCTGGCTTCTGAACGGCCTTGGACCGTGCTTCGCGTAGCGGACACCTCTACGGAGACCACATGACCGACTTCAGCGGAAGGCTCATGCTGCTGCCCCGAATTGTTTGCGCTCCTTAGGGTTTCGGCAGCGATAGGTTCGGCGCTATTTGTGTCTGGCAGATGGGCCATTGCTTCGCGGGCAGCGCCTGTGAACAGGATCTGCGCCCTTGCTGGTTCGGGCATTGGCTCAAACTGTGGGGTACGCGATGATTGGTGGATATGTCCCAAGTCACTAAGTGTTGCAGGGCGGCGTGCCGATGAGCGCAGTCCGAAAGCGACCTCAACTTGCTCACCCACGTCCTTGGTTGTTCGATCTGGAGCGAGACCAGCTGCTTCCGCCGAAACAGAGGGCATTGCGCTTGTTTTTGATTGAGCGCCGTTTTCTGTGTTCCGTCTTGCTTTCGGGGCGTCACCATCGACAGAAGGAGTTGCCGAGACCTCTGTGTCAGGGATGCCTTCGATAGTGCCATGCGCCGGCATGGGAACATCAAGCCGGCTCCCATAAGAAATTCTGCCGTCACGCACTTGGCTAGTCTCGGCAGAAAAGCGCACTTCGCCACGTGCCCGGACTGCGGCGTGTCCTGGTCTTGCCAGGGACACGTCTAAACCCGAACGCAAGTTCGTTTCCAAGCGACTCGCCGGAGGTTCGGTCGTGAGCTCCCCTCGCGGGTAGGGCATGGCGACATCCGTTCCGGTCCCTTCCACGTCACCCGGGATCACAGTGCGCGCCGCGCTCTTGGGTTCGAAGAAGTCGATTTGGTTCCGTGAGGCGGAAGGAACCTGAAACGAAGTGCTTGGTCTATCAACCATTTGATGTGCAAGCCTCATTCTTCGAGGTTCGCCGCCGCTGACACTTTTCTGTGGGTGGGTTTCGGCCAAGCGTGACGCTGAACGAGACTCCTGGTCTTGCGTTCGACCGGTCGGCATAGACGCTTCATTTTCTGACGATTTTTCCGCTTCGGAGCGGACAAGCGTGCCGGGCGCGACTGATCGAAATTCAGCTCTGGTTTTCTGAGGTGCTGAATCGGCTTGCGGCGCAGGGCCTGGTCGCGCGACGGCGAATGGGTCTCTGTCGTTGCCTGCCAGCTCCTGGCCTTGAAGGTACGAGGGCATTCGAGGCGTGTCCGCCTGCTCCGACCTGGTGCTGCGTTCTATCCTTTGGATATGCGGCACGTCCGCGGAGCTAGGGGCGGCCACATGTGCGGGCTGTACACCCCCCATCGAGGCCGCCACGCCACGGCCCGAAACCTCCGTTGCGACAGCGTTATTTGGGGCTATCGAACGTCTGGTTGTGAACATGGTCGATGCAGTGTCGTGCTTGGCGACAAGTCCAGCACCCAGTTCGCCGTCCCGATGTGCCGGACCATCCTGCTTCCCTGGAAATGTCGCGCCACTTTGCGCTTCCTGACTGGCATCGTGGTCGGGCAAACTAGGCAGATCTTCGACATCCTCCTCCTCTTCAGCGAACGCCTCATTCCGCCCGACCTCAATAGCCTCCGCGGAAGAAGGATCTGCGGCATATACCTCTTCAAGCCGTGGCTCAGCATCGGCCTCAGGCAAACGGTCATCGCCCGAGGAGCGCGACTCATTGCGGACGCTTCGAAAGACCTCGTCGAAGGGTATCTCGCCGCCGCGCTCGGCGGCACCGTTGTCCTTGTCCTTCGCGACAAGCGCGTGGCTCAGAAAGCCTGTGAGTTGGCTCAGCATGGTCACTCCGGGAATTCTTCCGTTCCCGGGAACATATCGTGCACATCCTTACCGGTTCTTTACCGACACGCGATTGAATGGGCTCAGTTGAGTCCAATTGGAGCCACCTGATGGAAATCACCGGTACTGGCCCGGCCAAGCCTCCGGACGCGCTGCGCAAAGCGGCCGTCTAGCTGGAAGCCACGTTCCTGAACGAAATGCTGAAGGCAGCGCGGCTTGGCGAGAGTCCGGAGGGCTTCGGTGGGGGCATCGGCGAGGAACAATTCAGCTCTTTCCTGCGCACTGAGCACGCGCGGGTCCTGGCGGAACAAGGCGGCATCGGGCTCGCCGAATCGATCTATCACGCTATGAAGGAGCGACTGCATGACTGATATGGCCCCCGCCACACTCGAGGCGCTCGAGGCGCTGCTCGACCGCGAACGCCGCGCCTTGCTTGACGGCGCGCTGGACGACATCGGCCCGATCATGGAGGAGAAGATCGCCCTGATCGACCGGCTGACCGAAAGCCCGCCCGACAACAATGACGCGATCCGCCCTCTGCACCTGAAGCTGCGCCGCAACCAGGAACTGTTCGATCAGACGCTCGCCGGGATTCGCAATGTCGCGGAAAGGTTGGGGGTGCTGCGCCAGATCCGGAAATCCATGGATGTCTACGATGCACAGGGGCGCAGGGAGACCATCAGCGCCGAACAAGACAGTCGGCTGGAGCGCCGCGCTTGAACGGATTCGAGGCAAATCGCGTGCAACTCACCGAGGCGCCTTAGCGCACCGTTAGGATTCCCGAGGCAAGGTGGCCTCGCATCCGATTGGATGGCGCGGCGGGCGTGACGCCCGGTCTGCTTTCGTCAGAAAGACGTTCAGGAAGCCGGTTCCGGCACAACACAAAAGCCGCGTAAAGCGCGGCGCGACTGTAAGGACACATATCAATGTCTAGCATCCTGACGAACAACGGCGCCATGGTGGCGCTGCAGACCCTCAAATCCATCAACAACAACCTCGCCATGACCCAGGGCGAGATCTCGACCGGCAAGTCGGTTGCGACCGCAAAGGACAATGCCGCGGTCTGGGCCATCGCTAAGGTGATGGAAGCCGACGTGAAGGGCTTCAAGGGCATCTCCGACAGCCTCAACCTCGGCCAGTCGACCGTCGCCGTGGCGCGCTCCGCCTCGGAAACGGTCACCGACCTGCTGACCGAGATCAAGGGCAAGATCGTCGCCTCCCAGGAGGAGAACGTCGACCGCGCCAAGATCCAGACCGACATCGACGCCCTGCGCGACCAGATCTCGGCCGTGGTTGGTGCGGCCCAGTTCAACGGCCTGAACCTGCTCTCCAACGTCGATGACACCGCCGGCTCCGGCAGCGTCAACGTCCTGGCATCGCTAGACCGTTCCGGCACCGGCGTCGCCGCGTCGGACATCACCGTCCAGAAGCAGGACCTCGGGACCGGCGCCGCTGCCATCGCGGGTACCGTCGCTGCAACCGATCTCAACGCGGCAGTCGACACCCTGACCCTGAACGCGACGCAGAGCGACACCATCGACATCGGCACCACCAACAGCGGTTTCGAAGCGGGCACCGCCTACGCGCTGAACATCTTCGGGACCGACGCCGACAACTCGACTTTCACGCAGACCGACTACCGCGAGACCACCGCTGCCGGCGCAACCGCTGCCGAGGCGCCGAACCTCTCGGTGGTCTATGTCGCGCGCGAGGGTGACACGGCAGCCGACGTGGCCAAGGGCCTGCAGGCTGCCTTCAAGACCTTCATGGCCGACAACGGCCTTGATACCGATGTGGTCGACGCCACGGTGTCAGGTGACACGCTCACCTTCACCTCGTCGCTGACCGACGGCACCGATACGATCCAGGTCAACCTGGTGTCGGTGGATTCCGCAGCCGGAAATACTATCGGCGGCGCGCTCGAGCAGCTCAGCAATCTCGACGTGACCTCCCAGGCTGGCGCGGATTCCGCGCTCGACCAGATCGAAGGGCTGATCCAGACCTCGATCGACTCGGCCTCCGCCTTCGGTTCGGTCCAGGGCCGCATCGAGACGCAGATCGACTTCGTGTCGAGCCTGACCGACTCGCTCCGGGCCGGTATCGGAACGCTGGTGGACGCCGACATGGAAGAGGCTTCGGCCCGCCTTCAGGCGCTGCAGGTTCAGCAGCAGCTGGGTGTCCAGGCACTGTCGATCGCCAACCAGGCGCCGCAGTCCCTGCTGTCGCTCTTCCGCTGACGCAGCAGACCTTCGGAGGCCGGCCATCCCGGCCTCCGGACTTCTAGAGCCAATTTTCCCTAGAAACAGAGTCAGAAGGTTCTGCCGTGAACGTCCAGACCATGGCGCAGCGCGCCTACGCAGAAAACGCCACAAGCACACGCACCGATCGAGCGACCGAGTACGATCTGTTCGCGCGTGTCACCCACCGCATCAAGGCCGCGGCCGAGGCCGGGCCCAAGGCCTATCCTCAGCTGGTCGAGGCGCTCTATGACAACCGCCGTCTCTGGACGACGCTGGCCGTGGATGTCGCGGACCCCAGCAATAAGCTCCCGCAGGAACTTCGCGCACAGATATTCTATCTTTCCGAATTCGTTCAGCTCCACACAGGCAAGGTGCTCGCGCGCAAGGCGCGGCTCGCGCCGCTTCTCGAAGTCAACGCTGCGATCATGCGTGGCCTCAGCGGCCGAGGGAACACGAGATGAGCGGACTCGTCCTGAAGCTCGGACCGCGTGAGCGGGTCCTCATCAACGGCGCGGTGATCGAAAACGGCGATCGACGCAGTCGGCTCTCTATCGTGACGCCCAATGCCAATATCCTGCGGCTTCGCGATGCGATCCACCCAGACGAGGCGCGGACGCCGGTGCGGCGACTTTGCTTCACAACACAACTCGTGCTGACCGGCGACGCCGTGGCGGAGGAGGCAAAACCACAACTGCTGCGCAACATCGAGGAACTCAGCCGCATCCTGACCGACCCGGACAGCCGAAAACTCCTGACAGCAGCGACCGAGGCGCTTCTGGAAGGACAGTTCTATCAATGTCTCAAGGCGCTCCGCGCCCTCATCCCACGGGAGGACCGGCTTCTCGCCGCGTCGAGATCATGACCTACACTCCGATGATCGCCGGCAGTGGGCTGGTGGGCTGGCAAATGTTGCAGTCAACGCTCGAAAGCCAGCGCACCGCCTTCAACAAGAGCGCCGAAATCACGCGTGACTCGGAGTATTTCAAGGAAAAGATCGGCACCATCAACTCCGCCGAAGAGCTGGCCAACGACCGTCGACTGCTCAGCGTCGCACTCTCTGCCTTCGGCATGGATGACCAGATCGACAGCAAGTACCTGATCCGGCGTGTGCTGGAAGAGGGCACCAAGGACGACGATGCACTGGCCAACAAGCTGAGCGACAGCCGTTTCACCGTCCTCGCAGAGGTCTTCGATTTCGAGAAGACCGTCAGCTACCGGATGCAGGAGGAGGGCTTCGCCGATCCGATCTTCGCGGCCTACGAGAAGAAGGTGCTCGCGGATCTCGAGGTCAAGCTGGCCGAACCCGAGTATGTTGCCGACCCGGAGTACGCCGCGCTGTTCGAGACACAGGTGAAGCGCAACATCGAGATCTCGCGGGAATACTTCAACGACAACGTCGGCGGCATCACGTCTCCGGACGAGTTGCTGCTCGATTTCGACCTGATGCAGGTGGTGATGGGCGCCTTCGGCATCGAGGACCGTCGCGGAAGCAAAGCGCTCCTGAAGCGGGTCCTGGAAGAGGGCGCAAGCGATCCGAACGCGCTGGCCAATGTGCTGGGCGACAAGCGCCTCATCCGTCTCGCCGATGCCTTCTCCTTCGACAAGTCAGTGCCGACCAACGCGCTCCAGACCGACAACTTCGCGAACAATATCGTCGAGCAGTATCGCTGGCAGCGGTTCGAGGATGCCGTGGGGGAGGTCGACCCCGCGATCGGCACCGCGCTGCAATTCCAACGCTCGATCCCCGATCTTGCAACGAGCGATATCAGCGACAGTGCAAAATGGTACAGCATCCTCGGCAGCACGACCTCGCGCAGCGTCGTCGAGACCGCCCTGAGCCTGCCGAAAGGGTTCAGCCAGATCGACATCGACAAGCAGGTTGAGATCCTCAAGGACAAGATGGACCGCCGTTTCGGGGTCAAGGAGGTCTCGGATCTCGAAGACCCCGGGACTCTCCGCAAGATCGTCCACAGTTACCTGCTTCAGGAGCAGATCGCGCAATCCTCGAACTACCAGTCAAACCAGATCGCGATCACGCTTCTGAGCACGATCCGATACGATCAGGACCGCTGACCGGTCCGCAGCCACCTGTTCACGCGATCTCACCGCCCGCGCGACATGCGTTGTCGTGGCGCTGCTGGGGGCTTGACCCCCGACCGGCGCAGGATCAGGCGAAGCCGGTTGAACGCCGCGTCGATCCCGGCAGCAGATCCCTCTCCGACGAAAGCGTCGAGCTCGGGCCAGGCGCGGATCGCCTGGTCGAGAACCGGATCCTCCCCCTCGCGGTAGAGACCCGCGCGGATCATCGTCTCCGACCTTGCATAGGCGCCGAGCAGGTGCCGCGCCTGGAGCAGGACGGCATTCTCTTCCTCGGTCGCCGCCTCGGGCAGGCTCCGCGACACAGAGCGCAGCACGTCGATCGCTGGAAAGCGCCCGCGCTCCGAGATTTCCCGGCTCAGCACAACGTGCCCGTCGAGCACTCCGCGCAGGATGTCGGCGATGGGTTCTTCCATGTCAGACCCGGCCACCAGCACGCTGAACACCCCGGTGATGTCGCCCTGTCCCGGCAACCCCGGCCCGGCTCGCTCTGCAAGCCGCATGATCTGGTGCGCGGTGGAGGGAGGAAAGCCGCGTAGTGCCGGCATCTCGCCCGCCGCGACCGCCACCTCGCGATGCGCCTCGGCAAAGCGCGTGATCGAATCGGCGAGGAAGAGCACGTGCCGCCCGTGGTCGCGGAAATGCTCGGCAATCGTCATCGCCGCCAACGGACAACGCCGCCGTTCGAGCGGCGAGCGGTCCGAGGTCGCGGCCACGACCACGCTGCGCGCCATCCCGTCTTCGCCGAGCACTGTGTGAACGAAATCATGTACTTCGCGCCCGCGCTCGCCGACCAGCGCCAGCACCACCACGTCAGCCGCCATGCCCTGCGCCAGCGAAGCCAGCAGCCGCGACTTGCCCACGCCCGAGCCCGCGAAGAGCCCGACCCGCTGCCCGCGCACGATAGGCAGAAGCGTGTCGAAGGCCGACAGCCCCGTCGGCAACCGCGCCCCGAGCCCACGCCGGCGCGCGGCCGGCGGCGGGCTTGCGCGGAACGGGCGCCGCTGCGGGCCAGGGTTGAGCGGCATGTCGTCCAGCGGTTGCCCGTAGGGGTCGATCACGCGCCCGATCCAGCTGTCCGACGGCGCCAGCGTCGGCGCCCCCAATACCGCCACCCGGTCGCCTTGCGACACTCCTTCCGCCCCTTCGTCGGGGAGCATCGCCACCAGGTCATCGCGGATGCGCAACACCTCGCCGTCGAGCGTGTCGCCGCCGCGGAACAACCGCAGCCGGTCGCCGATGCAGGCCACATGCGCCAGACCCCGCACCCAGATCACCGTGCCGTCCACCGAGCGTACGCGTCCGACCGCGCGCACCGGTTGTATCTGTTCGATCCGGGACCGGAGTCCGGCGATCTCTCCCTCGTCCATGCGCACGCATCCTTCAGTTCCTTCAAACCTTTTCTAAAGGAATCACCGTTAAGCCTTGATTGAAGCCAATCGAGGGAGAAGCCCCGATGTTCCAATCACTGGACGTGTTCAGAACGGCCATGGCCCTGGCCCGCCATTCGGGTCTGCAGCAGGCCATCAGCTCGCAGAACGTCGCCAACGCCGACACGCCGGGGTACCGCGGGCTCGAGATCCCGGACTTCGCCGAGACGCTGCGCCAGCCGTTGATGGGCCAGCTCGCCACCCGCGCGACCCATCTGAACGGCGCCCTGCAGGACGGGCTGCCCGAACCGCACACGCGGCGCGCCACCGTCGATCCCAACGGCAACACCGTCTCGCTCGAGACCGAGATGGTCACCGCGGTCGAGGCATCGCGGGCGCATGACAAGGCGCTGTCGATCTACCGGTCCAACCTGACCCTGCTGCGCGCCAGCCTCGGCCGCTGATCGAAGGGAGTCGCCAGATGTCCGATTTTTCCAACGCGCTCTCGGTGTCCTCGAGCGGTCTGCGGGCCCAGGCCTCGCGACTGCGCATCGTTTCCGAAAACATCGCCAACGTCGACACGCCCGGATACCACCGCAAGACCATCCCGTTCGAGACCTCGGGCAATGCGCGCGACGGCGTCCAGATGGTCGAGACCGGGCGGGTGGATCTCGACCGCAGCGACCTCGAACGGATCTACGATCCGCAGCACCCGCTGGCCGACGAGGCCGGCTTCTACGACGGCACCAACGTCGACCTGATCGTCGAGCTCGCCGACGCCCGCGAGGCCCAGCGCAGCTACGAAGCCAATCTCAAGATGTTCGAACAGACCCGGCAGATGTCGTCGAACCTGCTCGACCTGCTGCGCCGATAGCGCAGCCCAAACCGCGTGAATGGAGACCAGAATGGACGTCCGATCGCTTTTTGCCGCGCAGAAATACGCGGCCCAGCGCCCCGCCACCGAACCGCAGCCCGGCACTGGCGGCATCCAGGAAAAATTCGTCGAGGCCGCGCAGGATTTCGCCGCGACCCTGGCCGAGGCCGAGACCACAGCCCAGCAGTCGATGACCGGCGACGCCGATCCGCACGCGCTGGTGCAGGCGCTGGCGCAGTCCGAACTGGCGGTCGAGACCGTGGTCGCGGTGCGCAACAAGGTGGTCGAGGCCTACCAGGAAATCCTGAGGATGCCGGTCTGATGCTGACCGAGGCCATCTTCTACGACACGCTCCGCCAGGGCCTGTGGATCGCCACGGTGACCTCGGTGCCGATCCTGACCGCGGCGCTTGTCGCGGGGGTCGGGGTGGGCCTCTTTCAGGCACTCACCTCGATCCAGGAAATGACCCTGACCTTCGTGCCCAAGTTGATGGCCATCGTCGTCGTCTTCTGGATGTCGATGAGTTTCATGACCGAGACGCTCGTCGGCTTTTTCCAGGGCCGCATCATCCCGATGATCACCGGAGGCTGAGATGAGTATCACCGAATACACCACGCTCTCCCGCCAGCTCGGGCTGTCGCGCGAGATGCAGATGATCGCCAACAACATCGCCAATGCCGCCACCACCGGCTACCGGCAGCAGGGCGTCGTGTTCTCGGAATACGTGCGCCAGACCGACGA
This sequence comes from Salipiger sp. HF18, assembly GCF_011806505.1. Lineage (NCBI taxonomy): Bacteria > Pseudomonadati > Pseudomonadota > Alphaproteobacteria > Rhodobacterales > Roseobacteraceae > Salipiger > Salipiger sp. HF18. The sequence continues at coordinate 9,389 of NZ_JAATOS010000038.1, forward strand.
TTCCGGCAGCGTCGCCATGTCGGCGGCGCATGTGCGCAACACCTCCTTCGAGCAGGGGGCGCTGACCCGCACCGGCGGGCAGCTCGACCTCGCCATCGAGGGCGACGGGTTCTTCCTGATCCAGACACCGGGCGGAGAGCGGCTCACCCGGAACGGGGCCTTCGCGGTCAGCGCGCAGGGCGATCTGGTCACGCAGGACGGCTACGCGGTGCTCGACGCCGGCGGCGCGCCGGTCTTCGTGCCCCCCGACGCCAGCGATCTCGCCTTCGCGCAGGACGGTACCATGAGCAGCAAGGGTACGCCCATCGGGCAGGTCGGCATCGTGCAGCCGGTGGACCAGGGCGCCATGGTGCGCGAGGGCGGCGTCATGTTCCGCGCCGACGCGGGCTACGAACCGGCCGAGACGCCGCGCGTCATGCAGGGCTTCGTCGAGAACTCGAACGTTGATCCGATCCTGCAGATCGCCCGCATGATCGAGGTCCAGCGCGCCTACGAGATGGGCCAGAGCTTTCTTCAGAGCGAGGACGAACGCGTCCGCGCCGCCATCAAGTCGATGATCAGGTAACCAGGAGATCAGGCCATGCGTGCCCTCAAGATCGCCGCAACGGGCATGAGCGCCCAGCAGATGCGGGTCGAGGTCATCTCGAACAACCTCTCGAACATGAGCACCACGGGCTACAACGCCCGCCGGGCCGAGTTCGCCGACCTGCACTACCAGCAGATCGCGCGGGCGGGTACGATCAACGCCTCGGACGGGACGATGCTGCCCACCGGCGTTCAGATGGGGCTGGGCGCGCGCCCGGCCGCGGTCACCATGAAGCTCGAGCAGGGGGCGCTGTCCAACACCGGCGGCGATCTCGACATCGCCATCGAGGGCCGCGGGTACTTCGAGGTCACGCTGCCCTCGGGCATCGCCGGCTACACCCGTGACGGCGCGCTGAAGCGCAACGCCGACGGCATGATCGTGACCTCGGACGGGCTTCCCGTCTCGCCCGAGATCGTCATTCCAGACGACGCCATCAGCCTCTCGATCAACGCCGAGGGCGAGGTCTACGCCTATTTCGCCGACGCGGTGCAGGCGCAGCTTCTGGGCCAGTTCACCATCGTCGGCTTCACCAACCCCAAGGGGCTCGAGGCCATCGGCGGCAACCTCTTCACCGAGACCGAGGCCTCGGGGCCGCCGATCCAGACCACCGCGGGGCAGGAGGGGCTGGGAACCTTCCGGCAGGGCTATCTCGAGGACAGCTCGGTCGATCCGGTCTACGAGATCACCGAGCTCATCGAGGCGCAGCGCGGTTACGAGCTGAACTCCAAGGTCATCTCCGCCGCGGACCAGATGCTGGGCGCCACCGTGCAGGTGCGCTGATGCGGATCGCGGCGCTTCTCCTTGCCCTTGCCGCGGTCCCGGCGCAGGCCGAGACCGTGGTCGCGACCCGCACCATTCGCGCGCTCGAGGTCATCCCGCCCGACGCGGTGCGGCTCGACCCGGCCGAGATCGCCGGCGCCCACGACTCGCTCGCCGATGTGGTGGGGCAGGAGGCGCTGGTCGCGATCTACCCCGGGCGCCCGGTGCTGATCGGGACGGTCGGCATCCCGGCGCTGATCGAACGCAACCAGATCGTCGAGCTGATCTTCGCCAAAGGCGCCCTTCAGATCGCCACCGAGGGGCGCGCGCTGGCCCGCGGCGCTGTCGGCGAGCGCATCCGCGTGATGAACCTGTCTTCCAGAACGACCCTGTTCGGCACGGTGACCGAGGCCGGCGCGGTGATCGTTTCCAGAGAGTGAGCCATGATGTTTCGCCCAGTCCTCCTTCTTGCCCTCCTCGTCCTTGGCCCGGCCTGCAGCCGGCTCGACCACGTCGGCAAGCCGCCGAGCTTCACCCCCCAGACCGAGAGCGTCGAGCGCGTCGCGATGGCCTATTCCGGCATGCCGACCGTCATCCTGCCCGAGCGCGCATCGGAGCGTGCCTCGCTCTGGAGCCGTGAGCGGAACTCGCTGCTCGGGGATCGCCGTGCCATGGCACGGGGCGACATCCTGACCGTGGTCATCGAGATCGACGAATCCGCCGATATCTCGAACAGCACCTCACGGTCGCGCAATGGCTCCGAGAGCCTGTCGATCCCTCAGCTTTTCGGGATCCCGCAAAGGCACGAGCACAAGATGCCCGACGGATCGAGCCTGACCAACCCGGTCGATCTCTCGAGCCAGGCCTCCTCGGGCGGGGATGGCCAGGTAAGCCGGAGCGAGAAGCTCGCCCTGCGCGTCGCCGCCACGATCCTCGAGGTGCTGCCGAACGGCGTTCTGGCGATCCAGGGCATGCAGGAGGTCCGCGTCAATTTCGAGATGCGCGAGCTTTTGGTGTCGGGTTACGTGCGCCCCGAGGACATCACCCGGAACAACGAGATCACCTACGACAAGATCGCCTCGGCCCGAATCTCCTACGGCGGACGCGGGCAGATCACCGACGTGCAGCAGCCCCGCATCGGCCAGCAGGTGCTCGACGTGATTCTGCCGTTCTGACGAGGCCCCGATGAAGAAGCTGCTTCCCATCCTGCTCGCCCTGATCGGCACCGGCGCCGGCGTTGGCGCCGGCATCTTCCTTGCGCCCTCGCATGACGCGACCCCCGCCGGGGATGAGCATGCCGCGCCCGATGCTGCCGGCGATGGCCACGGCGACCCCCATGCCGAGCCCGCGGCGGACGGCCATGGCGAGGCGGCCGACGATCATGGCGGCGGCAGTGATGATGGGCACGGCGGGGGCGGCAACGAGTTCGTCAAGCTCAACAGCCAGTTCGTCGTGCCGGTGGTGAACGGCGACCGCATCCAGGCGCTCGTGGTGTTGTCGCTCAGCCTCGAGGTCGTCGCCGGCGGGACCGAGATCGTCTACGCCAGGGAACCCAAACTGCGCGACGTGATCCTGCGGGTCCTCTTCGACCACGCCAACATCGGCGGGTTCGAGGGCAATTTCACCGAGGCGCGGCGCCTCGAGATCCTTCGCCGGTCGCTCATGGAGGCCGCCCGCAACGTCATGGGCAGCACCGTGAAGGACGTCCTGATCACTGAAATCGCCCGTCAGGACAACTGACCCTCATAGCCTGGCTCCACCCGATACGCCTGCCGGACCCGGTCAGTCGTCCTCGCCATAACGCGCCAGCCGCGACAAGGCTTCCAACCTCAGTTCCTCGGCAGTGAGCCGGGCGCGCAACCGCGCCGCCGCTTCGCGACGGGCAACCGCGCGCGCGGCCTCGTCGCGCGAAAACGCCTGCCGGGCGGAGAGAAGGCTGTGCGCCTGCTTGGCCCGCGCCATGGCGATGCCCTGGTTGATCTCGCCGCGCCGGGTCGCGAGCCAGCCCTGCCAGAGCGTGTCCGCCCCGATCATCCTGCGCGGATCGAGTGTCCCGGAGTCGGCGAAGGCCTCCTCCCGCAGCGCGTCGATGCGCCCCTGCTCGGCCTGCAGCGACGCCTCCTCGGCGCGGTCGCGACGGTAGCTCTCCAGCGCCCGCTCGCGCAACAGCGCCGTGACCCGCAGTAGCGCGTGAATGTCATCAGTCATCCCGGGCCCCCATGTTGCGCCTCATCTGCTTGCGCATGTCCTCGGCAAAGCGGATCGCCGCGGCCACCGGCCGGTAATGTTCGGCAGCGATCTGGTCGCCGATCTCGGTCGTCGCGTGGATGGCGCGGGCCGTCGGCGGATCGGAGTGGATGGGCACGCCGGAATCCGCGGCAATCTCGCGGATCCGCCGCGCGATCTCGTCGACGCCCTTGGCGACGCAGACCGGAGCCTCGCCGGGCTGGCGGCTCCACTTCAGGGCGACGGCGTAGTGGGTCGGGTTCACGATCACCACGTCCGCGTCGGACACATCCACCATCATCCGGTTCATCGCGATCTCCTGCGCCCGCGCACGACGATGCTGCTTGAACATCGGGTCGCCCTCGGCCTCCTTGTATTCGTCGCGCAACTCCTTCTGGGACATGCGGTTCCGGCGCATGTGCTCGGCGCGCTGCCAGAGGTAGTCGATGGTGCCGAGCCCGACCGCGATCATCGCCGCGATCCCGAGAAGCCGCAGCATCAGATCGGCCATCAAAGCCGTGGCTTCGTGCGCGCTCGACCGGCCGATGCCCGCGATCTCGTCCAGCCGGGTAGACAGGAAGAACCCCAGCAGCACCGAGTAGAGCACCAGTTTGGCGAGGCTTTTCACGAACTCGAAGAGCCCGCGTCGGCCGAACTTGTTCTTGGCGTTCTCGACCGGCGACAGGCGGCTCGCCTTGAGCGACAGTTTCGAGGCCGTGAACACCAGCCCCCGGGTCGCGAAGAGCGTGAGCAGCACCGCAAGCGCGGGCACCCCCAGCCAGGGCAGCACGGGGGTGATTACCGCAAGCAGGATACCGCCCGACGGGGCGCTTGCCATATCGTTGAAGAACAACGGGACAAGCCTGTCCGGCTGTTCGATCAGCGGCAGAAGCGCGTTGCCGAAGCCCATCACCGAGCCTCCGCCCAGCGCAAGACCCGTCGCCAGCATACCGAGGTAGCAGGCCGCGGTCAGCATGTCGGGCGAGCGCGGGATCTCGCCCTTGCGCCGCGCCTCCTCGAGCTTGCGCGGGGAGGGTTCGTGGGTCTTGTCGCCGCCGTCGTCCTCTGCCATCCGCGCCTACCGGAACGGGTTCGACAGGAAGCCGTCGATGGCCGCGAGCCAGACCGACAGCATGACCGGCGCGGTGAGCAGCAGCAGCGCGATCGACCCGAGGGTGATCACCGGTGCGCCTACGAAGGCGACCATGAGCTGCGGCATCGCCTTGTTGATGAAGCCGAGCGTGAGGTTGTAGAGCGCCGACAGGATCACGAACGGCGCGGCGAGGGTGAAAGCAAGCGAGAAGCTTCGCGCGATCTGGCCGCGCCCGGCCTGTGCGATCATCGACGGGTCGGGAAAGCGCATCGCCGGCAGCAGATCGTAGGAGAGCACGACGAAGGCCGCGGCCTTTACATGGAAACCAGTGGTCATCAGCAGCGCCAGCGCGGCGACGGTCAGAAGGTGGCCGATCGCGGGCATGGGGTCGGCGGCGCTGTTGCCCAGCAGCTGCGCCAGCGAGGTGGATTGCGCGGCGATGCTGCCCGCCGTCTGCAGCGCGTGGATGAAGAGCCGCAGCCAGAGCCCGATGGCGAGGCCGTTGACCGTCTCGGTCAGGACCGCGCGGGCAAGCGCGCCGAGGCCGGGCGGCGGTAGCGCCATGCCCGGCTGGACGGCCGGCAGCACCGCCGCCGTCAGGACCAGCGCCAGAACCATGCGCACGCGAACCGGGATGATCTGCTCGCCCAGCCCGGGCAGGCTCGCCATCATCGCGCCGATGCGCAGGAAGACGATCAACCCGGACCAGAGCGCGCCGGTCGCCAGCGTCACAAGCTCCGGCGGCAACGTCATGCGGCGACGACGCCGACCAGCGAGGGTCGGGCCTCGATCCCGATCTCCTCGAAGGACAGCACGGGATTGCTGATGCCCTTGGCCGAGAGGATCGTGCGCAGGAACCGCCGCCGCCGCGCGCTGGTGACGAGCGCGGGGAAGATCCCGCGGTTGCCGGCCTGACCGATCTCGGCCGCAACGCCCGAGGTCAGGGTCTCGAACATGTCCGGCGGCAGGGCAACGTCGAGCCCGCCACGGGCGCCCTCGATCTGGTAGGTCGAGAACGTGTCCTCCCACTCCGGGGCAAGCTGGATCAGTGGAATGGTCCCGTCGCGTCGGCGCATGCCCGCGACCAGCTGGAAGCCGATGCGCTGCCGCACGTGTTCGCAGATGGTCTCGGGGCCGCTTTGTTGACCGCGCATCTCGGCGATCGCCTCGAGGATCAGGGGCAGGTTGCGGATGCTCACCTGTTCCTCGAGCAGGAGGCGGAGCACCTGGTGCAGCATGTCGATCTGCACCTTGTCGGGGATCAGCTCGTCGAGCAGCCGCCGGTTGGCTTCGGCCCGCGAGCGGTTGCTGAGCGAGACCATCTCGTCGAGCAATCGGCGCAGCGATTTGAGCGTGAGCAGCCGCCCGAAGTTGCGCTTGATGACCTCGAGCAGATGGGTGGCGAGCACCTCGGTCGGGGTCACGATGGTGGCACCGGTGATCGCCGCGCGATCCTGATCCTCGGGGCGGATCCAGCGCGCGGGAGCGCCGTAGACCGGTTCCGTCACGTCGCGGCCCGCGGGCAGACGGCCCTGATCCTCGGGCATCAGCGCAAGGACGAAATCGGGGTTCAGCTCGCCCCGCGCGATCTCGACCCCGTGGATGCGGATGACATAGGTCCCGGTCTCGAGCGAGGCGGCGTCGGTCAGGCGGATTTCGGGCAGGATCAGGCCGAACCCCGACGCGATATGGCGGCGCATGTTGGCGATGCGCACGTCGAGGCCAGTGCCGGGATCGAGCACCATGTTCACCAGGTCCGGGGCGAACTCGACGTGGATCTCGTCGACGTCGAGCACGTCTCCGATCGGACGTTCGCGGGGGATCTCCTCCTGCGCGTCGTCCGGGTCGGTGGCCTCGGGCTCGGCCGGGCGCCGCGCCATGTAGACCGCGAGGCCGCCAAGCACGCCGGCGCCCAGGATGAAGGGCAGGAAGGGCAGGCCGGGCACCAGCGCGAAGAGCCCCATGAGCACGCCCACGGTGCCGAGCGCCGACGGGTGACGCGCGAGCTGCCCGGCGACGGCGACATCGGTCGCACCCGTCGCGCCGCCCCGCGCCAGAAGGAGACCGGATGCGATCGAGATGATGACCGCTGGTATCTGCGACACCAGCCCGTCGCCCACGGTTAGGATCGCGTAGGTCTCGAACGCGTGGGCGAACCCCATGCCGTGTCCGAAGATCCCCATGATCATGCCCATCACGAGGTTGAGGAGCGTGATCAGAAGCCCGGCGACCGCGTCGCCTTTGACGAATTTCGAGGCGCCGTCGAGCGACCCGAAGAAGGTGGTCTCCTGCTGTTCGCGCTCGCGTCGGACCTTGGCTTCGGCGTGGTCGATCGCGCCGGCGGACATGTCGCTGTCGATCGCGAGCTGCTTGCCGGGCATCCCGTCGAGCGCAAAGCGCGCGCCGACCTCGGCCATGCGTGCGGCGCCCTTGGTGATCACCGCGAAGTTCACGATCATCAGCACGCCGAAGACCACGAGACCGAGGAAGACGCTGCCGCCCATGACGAAATTCGCGAACCCCTCGATGACGTCGCCGGCGGCTCCGGTGCCGGTGTGACCTTGGCCGATGATCAGCTTGGTCGAGCTCACGTTTAGGGAGAGCCGCAGCATGAGCGATGCCAGCAGGATGGTCGGGAAGGCCGAGAAGTCGAGGGGGCGTTCGATGAAGAGGGTGACCGTGAAGATCAGGATGGCGAGGCCGAAGGACGCCGCGAGACCGACATCCAGAACCCATGACGGGACCGGCAGAATCATCATGACGATGACCGCCATGAGGGCGACCGCCAGCAGGACCGTGGGTTTGAAGAGCGGGGCGCGGATGTCCGCCATGTTCAAACGCCCTTTGCCCTGAGTATCGGACTCGAGGCACCGTACGGCATGCAGTCTTCCATTCTGGCAGGAGACCGAATGGGGGCCCTGCTTTTTAGTAGGGACCATGCAACCGTTGGCCTGCGGGTGCCCCTTGGTCGTGACAGCGACCTGTCAGATTGCGGCAAGACCATTCTGATCCACCATGGTTTGAGACGTCCTCGACAGCGTTACAAACTAGCCGTTACTTTTCCGTAAGCCTCTGCGGCTACGGCTCGGGCAGTCTGGTCTCGTCGAGCAATGCCCGCAGCGTCGACCGGGTTTCCTCGGCCGATCCGGCGAGGCTTTCGGCAATGGCGAGGCTCGGCGGACCGCCAAAATCGAGGGGGCTGGAGTCGGCAAGCGCGGCAGCCGCGCCAAGAGTGCCACCCTGAGCTTCGAGCGCAGCCCAGTCGCCTGCAAGCCATGCTGCGGCCTCGGCCCGACGGGTCTCGCCCAGTGTCTCGAAAGCGTTCCTGGCGTACTCGAAATCGCCCATCATCCGCCGCGCCTCGGCGCGCAACCGAAGCACGTCCTCGCCCTGCAGCCCGATGAGGCCGATCTCGGCCTCCTCCGGCTCGCCGCGGGCCAGCTGAATGCGCGCCTTCAGCACGCGGGTCTCTCGCGCGGCGCGGTCGATCCCCTCGAACTCGAGCCAGGCCCGCGCCGCATCCGGCAAGCCGATCTGCAGCAGGCGCCCGGACACGGCGAGGGCCGCAGCGGGTTTGGCCAAGCCGTCAAATCGGCGAGGATTCCCGACCGTCTGCTTGAGGAAACTTGGATCCGCCGCATGGTCGGTCAGGATCTCGAGCGCGTCGGTCACCGCCTTTGCACGGGTCTCCTCAGGATATTTCGGGTTTTCCTGCAAAGCGGTGAACGCCTCCTCGTACTGGGCATTCGCGGCGAGTGCCCGGATATTGGCGAGCCAAAGGTCCGGGCCCTGATCGGTATCGCGCAGCTCGGTCGAATAGGCCGCAGAGAGGTCGGTCATGCGCGTGCCGATCGCGCTGCCGTGCTCGGTGGCTATCTCGATCGAGGCGGCGACGGCTTCCGCGGCGTTCGGTCCCGGCCGCGCAGCGATCTCGCCCAAGAGCGCTTGCGCGTCTTCGACCGCGCCTTCGAGTTGGCTGATCCGTGCCTCACTGAACCGCATGTCGTCGCTGTGGTCCCCGGTCGCGCGCGCGAGCCGGGAAATGACCCCGCGGGCAGCGTCCGGCTGCCCTTCTTCGGCGAGGCGGGTGGCAAGGTTCGGGCCGAGGAGTTCACGCAGTTGCAGGGGAAGCTCCTCGAACGCGCGCAGAACCGCGTTCGCGTCAATCTGCGCGCTATCGGGAAGCGTGGTCGACCCGACCACGGCCCAGAGCGCGGCCGGGCCGTCGCAACTGGTCTGGCCGGCAAAGACCCCGGTGCGGTCCGGCCGACCGTCGACGATCGCTGCAAGGGCCATGAGCACCGGTTCGTTCCTGTCCTGAGCGAGATCGAGGAGCGCGCGCGCCTCCGCGCCAAAACCGATGTTGATATAGGCGCGCGCCATCGCCAGCATGATTTCTTCATCCAGACGGTCGAATTCACCGTAGAGGCGGCTGCGGAGCTCCGGGATCAGTTCGTCGAATGTGGTCTCGCTGCCCCAGGACGCCACATCCAGATCAGAGGCACTTACGCAAGCGATGCCTCCGATGCGGACATGTGCCTGGAGATCGTCAGGGTCGCGCCCGGCGAGTGTCGCCTCGATGGATCCCGGCAGATGCGCTCCGCCGGGCGGATCTGCGTGGATACCAGTTGGTGGCGCGTGGCCATCCGGGATCGGCGCCGCTTTTGGAAGGTCACGAACGGCGGGCTTCAGCAACCCGTCCGTTGCGGCGGTTGCCAGTTGCTCCGCGAGCATCTGCTCGAAACGTCCGGGTTCCAGATCCGGCTCTGGTGCAGGTGCGGTGAGCGCCTCTCTCTGCGTCGGCATGAAGGCGGGCAAAAGCGGCAATCCCGAGGGGTCCGGACCGATCCCCGGGTTCTGTCCGACACGGATATCAAGAAGCCCCGTCATCGCGCCCCCGCGTTGCACCGGCTCTTCGGCTGGGGCTTCGACGATCTGCGGTGTCGGGGCAAATGTCCCGGGCAGGATGTCGAGCACGAGCATCCGCCCCTTAAGGGTAAATGCATCGGCCACACACCGGCAGGACAGGTCGATCTGCAAGGCATCGCCAGCCGCAGATGGGGTCAAGGTCCGAATTCGGGACTGATCGATACGGTCGAAGACGGCGCTCGTGTCGAAACGCAGACCGTCTCTTTCGAAATGCAACGTGACCCGCTCAGCTTCGACCTGCTCCAGGCGCCATACAAGATCTGCAGGAATATCGAGTGCAAGTCTGGTGAAGCTTCCATGCTCACCCGAGCGCACGGAGATGTCCTGCGCGAAGGCAGGCACTGCCAAGAGGCACACAAGCAGGGAGGCCGAGAGACTCCGGATCATGCGGCAGCCTGCTTCACGTCCTTCAGCGCTTCCTCCAGATCGACGAAGCTCGGCCGGAAATGGGCGGGCGTGTTCTGC
>NZ_JAATOS010000391.1:0-3710 GCF_011806505.1 Salipiger sp. HF18
GCCCGCGCGCGCCGGATCCTCTGGCGCGAGGTGCGCAACGAGGACCTGGCCGAGGATTTCGACGCCCTGCGCTGGCTCGGAACCGAGCTCGCAGGGCGCGACGCCACGGACGCGGTCTGCTTCCTGACCTCGCGCCGGCTCGCGGCACACCGGGTGGCGGAGGCTGTCGAGGGCGGGGTCGGCGCCACCGCCGTGGTCACCGCCGGGCTCTCGAACGCAGAGCGTATCGGCTCGCGGCTGCCGCAGACCTGGCTCGAGCCCGCGCCGCAGGACTACGGCACCATCAACATCGCCGTCCGGCTGTCCTGCCCGCTCGCGCCCACCGCGCTGATCGAGGCCATCACGTTGGCCGCCGAGGCCCGCACCGCCGCGGTGCTTGACGCGGATGTCACCCTGCCCGGGGGCAAGGCCACCGGCACGGGCACCGATTGCATCGCCGTCGCGGCCCCCGGGGGCGACACCCCTTTCGCGGGCAAGCACACGGCGGCGGGCCATGCGCTCGGGCGGGCGGTCTACGAGGCCACGCTGCAGGCGGTCACCGAGTGGGCCGACGAGGCGCGCCACTGGGGCACCGCTGCCCCCCGCTAGGTCCACAGGCGAACACCCCCAGGTGAATCGGCAGGCGAAGGCCTCGCCCAAATCTCACATCTGCGTCAGCGTCCCCACGCGGCGCTTCGCGAATGGCGCCCGGCCCGGCTAGCCTTTCGAAGCGACCACGATGGAGCCCCGGATGCGCCGCCTCAGTCTTTGCCTCGCCGCCACATTGCTCACCCTGCCCGCCGCCGCGCAGGACACCGACCTCGAGCTGGTGCTACTGGCCGATGCCTCGGGCTCGATCACCGCCTCGGAGCTGATGTTCCAGCGCGAGGGCTACGCGCAGGCGATGACCGACCCCGAGGTGCTGTCGGTGATCGGCAACACCGCCTATGGCGAGATCGCCGTGACCTACGTGGAATGGGCGGCAAACCAGGGCCAGGTGGTGAAGTGGATGCGCATCCGCGGCCCCGAGGACGCCGCGGAATTCACCGAGCAGCTGCTGACAACGCCGCGCATGGCCTTCGGGCGCAACGCCATCGGCGCGGCGCTGCTGCAGGGCGCGCATCTGATCGAGAGCAACGACATCGACGGCTGGCGCCGGGTCATCGACTTCTCCGGCGACAGCGCCGGCAACTGGTCCGGCCCGCCCATCGAAGAGGCCCGCGACGCGGTGGTCGCCAAGGGCATCACCATCAACGGCCTGCCGATCCTGCGTCCCGACGACCCGGGCCGGGCGCAGGGCGGGCTCGAGCGCATCTACGAAGAGCGCATCATCGGCGGGCTTGGCGCCTTCGTGGTCACCGCGGGCGACCGCGACAGCTTTGCCGAGGCGGTGAAGCGCAAGCTGATCCTCGAGATCTCGCAATCGGGCATGGTGGAAAAGCGCCATGCCGCCGCCCCCTGACCGAGGCCCCTTGCGCCGCCGCGCGACTCCTGTCCCTATCCCGCCATGCGCACCCTTGTCCTCGCCCCGCTTCTCGTCCTCTGCCTGATCGTCTCCGCCTGCGGCCGCCCGCTGTCGGAGAACGAGACCGCCTTCCTGCAGGCAATGCAGGGCGACCAGCTCGACACCCGCCGGGTGCGGTTCCACGACGGGCTCTGGGCGGGCTCAATCACCTACCAGCGCCCGATCCGGCCGCGGCTGACCTGCATGGAGCGGGTCTGGCCACCGTCGCAGGGCGAGACGGTGACCGTGTCGCCGGGCGCGATGACGATCTTCAACCGGGTGTTCTACCGCGACGACCTCTACCGCGAGGATTTCGTGCCGGACTACCCGCAGCGCGTCGACCTGCTGGACGCGATGCTGCTGGCGCACGAGATGGTGCATGTCTGGCAATGGCAGCACCGCGACCGCACCGGCTACACCCCGCTCAAGGCGGCGCTGGAGCATGGGGTGTCCGAGGATCCCTATCTCTTCGAGCCCGACAAGCCCGGGCGCTTCCTCGACCACGGCTACGAGCAGCAGGGCGCAATCGTCGAGGAATACGTCTGCTGCCACATGCTCGACCCCGACGCGCCGCGCACCTCGCGCCTGCGCGAGATGATCTCCGCCGAGCTGCCGGTCGACGGGCTCGAGCGCGCGCTCGACAACCCCGAGGTGATGGTGCCGTGGTCGGGGATCCAGCAGAAGAACATCTGCCGCTAGGCACCCTGCCCGTTCGCGGGCAGGCTCATTCCTGCCGCTGGATCTCGAGCAGGTAGGCCACGAGATCGACCACCGGCTCCGAGGTCAGGATCGGCTGGCCGGCGGGGGTCTTGATGGGCCGGTCGAAAGTGCCCTCGAAGTAGTCGCCGTAGACCGGCATGGGCGAGCCGTGGCTCACCAGCGGGTCACGCCCGTCGATCCGCTTCACCACCCGCTCGAGCGGGAAGACCCCGGCATTGGCGGCGGTGAGTTCGGTGAGGTTCACCGGCTTGACGATGAGCACACCCGCCATCGGGCCATCGCCACGGCCTTCGAGCCCGTGGCAGGTGGCGCAATGGGTGTGAAAGAGGGACCGGCCGATATCGGCGTCCTGTGCCTCAGCACCCGTGGCGGCCAGCGCCGCGACGAGGGCAAGGCGGATCAAGCTTCGCATGGCATCCTCCCCTGCTAGCCGGACGATTGTCGCACCGGCCGCAGGGGAGCGCCTTGATCCGGGTCAAACGGGGCGCGCGCCGGTCAGACCACCGCGAGATGGGCGCCGGAGCGCATCCGCTCCATCGGCCAGGGCGCGAGGCGCCCATCGCGCTGGAAGGTGGCGTGGCCGCCATGCAGACCACGGGGATGCACCGAGAGCGAGACCGCGCGGCCATCAAAATCGGTGAAGCCCAGCGACAGGCTGCGACCCTGAGCCTCGAACCGCCTGCGCAGAACCTGGCAGGCCAGCGCCTCGCCGAGGCGGAGATCCTGGTGGTTCTCGGCCTGGAAGTAGCCGCCCGCCACCGAGCGCGCCAGCGCCACGTCCGCCGCCAGCCGGTCGGCCTCGGCACAGATGTCCACGCCGCACCTGTCGGCGCCCACCATCCGCAGCCGCGCGTGGCGGCGCGAGTCGAAGAGCGCCTTGAGCAGGGTCGAGAGCGCGCCCGCGATCATTGCCTGGGCGACGTAGTCCGCCCGGTGCTGGGGCACCGACCAGCGCATCGCCGGCAGCAGCAGGGTCTGGCCGTCAAGGCCGTCGCGGCCGTGCACCCGGTTGTAACGGTCGACCCAGTGCAGCAGGTTCGGCGCCTTGTGCGACAGTTCCTCGGCGGCGGCGCGCAGCGTGCCGTTCTCCTGCGCCGGCATCTCGTCGGTCCTGAGCAGCGAGGTGATCCGCGCCGCGAAGACCCCCGGACGGCTGAGACGGTCGGCCCGGCCCTGCATCCGCATCGCCGAGGAGAACGCGAGGTCGGCGGCCTCGGCCCTGCGGCGCCAGCGGCGCCTCGCCGGCCAGCGGCCGCAGCCCGGTGTCGAACTCGGCCCCGCGCGCCAGCAGCCGCAGCACCGCGTTGAAATAGGTGCGGCACGGGTGGCTCTTATGGATGCGCTCGACCAGCGCCCGTGGCGTGTCGACGCCCGGCGGCGCCATCTCGGGCTCGTCCGGAAGGGTCAGCGAGGCGCCGGAGCAGCGCTCGATCCAGTCGAGCCAGCGCGACATCGGCGCGGTGGCATCGGGCGTCTCGCTGGGTTCGAGGTCGGTCCGCGCATCGGG
>NZ_JAATOS010000392.1:0-3674 GCF_011806505.1 Salipiger sp. HF18
CTTGTCCTTGAAGGTCAGGAGGAGGGTCTCGGCTGGCTGCAGATCATTGCTCATGGCCTTTCTACGCGGAACCACCCGCGCGGGTTCCGGACGCCCGCGCGATACCGAGACCATCGGCTGTGCGGACCGGAACGCCCCTTGGCGCTAGACTGGCGTCACCCCACCCCGGAGGTCCCCATGCCACGTTCTACCCTTTCCGTCACGCTGACCGGCCTCGCATGGCTCGCGTCTGCGCCCCTTCACGCCGATCCGACGCCGGTCGCGGTCTTCGACATGAGCTTCATCAACTTCAGCCAGGAAGTCGACTACGGCGCGACCAACGAGGCCGAGCACGCGCGCATCGCCATGCTCAACCAGCACCTGCGCGAGCGGCTGGACGAGAGCGGCAGGTTCCGGGTCGTCGACCCCGCCCCGGTGAGCGCCGAGCTCGCAATGCACGGCGACGCCTTCACCTGCAACCATTGCGAGGCGGCGCTGGCCCGCAAGCTTGGCGCGGGCCTGTCGATCACCGGCGCGGTGCAGAAGATGTCGATGCTGGTCCAGACGGTGATCCTGCGCGAGCGCGACAGCGATACCGGCGAGATCGTCGCGCTCTACCAGACCGACATTCGCGGCAACACCGACATCGCGTGGAAGCGCGGGCTGGATTTCCTCATCGACAACCGGCTGCTGACCGACCACCCGTGAGCGCCGCGCAAACGAAAACGCCCGCTCCTGACGGAACGGGCGTTCGAATCCGGTCGGGCGGCAAAGCCGTCCGCGAATGCCTTAGCGGCGGATGCCGAGGCGCTGGATGAGGTCGAGATAACGAGCCTCTTCCTTGCCCTTCAGGTAGTCCAGCAGCTTGCGGCGCTGAGCCACGAGCTTCAGAAGGCCACGACGCGAGTGGTTGTCCTTCTTGTGGGTCTTGAAGTGCTCGGTCAGGGTGGTGATGCGGCTGGTGAGGATGGCCACCTGAACTTCGGGCGAACCGGTATCGCCTTCCTTGGTGGCGAATTCCTTCATCAGGCGGTTTTTCTCTTCGACGGTGATCGACATCGGGGTCTCCTTTGGGTTGGTGTGAATGGCGCAAGCCGGGATGTCGTCCAGCAGGGCCCGTGGAGATACCCGCCCCCTCGTGGAGCGGATGCGCGCGTATAGGGCAATTCGCGCGGTTTGGAAAGGCGATTCCGCGGGCGCCCCGACCGGCGCGGTCAGAGCCCGCCCAGCGCCGGCATGGCGCTTTCGCCCACCAGCACGATGCTGGCCAGCGGCGGCGCATCCGCGAGCGGCATGGTCGCCAGCACCTCGCCGTCGAGCACGATCTCGACCATGCCCTCGACCGTGTCGCTGTCGCGCAGCTCGAGCTCCGGCTCGGCCTCGTCGTCGCTGTCGTCGTAGATCACCAGCATCTGGTCCTCGGAGGCGTCAAAGTCCATGAGCTGCGCGGCCTCGGCCTCGTCGATCCAGTCGCCAAGCGCGAAGAGGTCGGCGCCGCTGCCGCCGGTCGCGACGTCGCCCGCCCCGATCTCGAGCGTGTCGTCGCCGTCGCAGCCGTTGAGATAGTCGAGCGCGTCGGTGTCGGTGCCGACGCCGTCGCGCAGCACACCCGAGAGCAGATCGTTGCCCCCGCCGCCGAAGAGCGTGTCCTCGCCCGCGCCGCCGATCAGCGTGTCGGCACCTTCACGCCCGTGCAGCGCGTCGTTGCCCGCGCCGCCCAGCAGAGAATCGGCGCCGAGCCCGCCTTGCAGCTCGTCCGCGTCGTCACCGCCGTCGAGCGTGCCGCCGCCATCATGGGCATAGAGGAGGTCGTCGCCTCGGAGCCCGAGAAGGGTATCGCCGCCGCTGTCGCCATGAAGGCTGTCGTTGCCGTCGCCACCGATCAGCGTGTCGGACCCTTCGCCGCCCACAAGCTCGTCGTCCCCGCCGAGCCCGTCGATCAAGTCGTCACCCGCGCCGCCGCCGATGACATCCGTGGCATCGGTGCCCGCGATCAGGTCGTCGCCAACGCTGCCCGTGAAGATGAGCCCCTGCCCCGCGGCGCCATCCTCTGCGGCACCGTCCTCGGTCCAGTCCTCGGGCGCACCGTCGTCGCCGAACTCCATGCCCGGCAGGCCGAAGGCAGAGCTGACCTCGTCGGCGACCTCTCCGGTGTCTTCGGGCCGGACATCGTCGCCCGCGTCGTCCGAGGCGCTGTCATGGGTGCCGAAGACCGCCAACGAGCCCAGCACCATCATCCCCATCAATCCGGCCATCCAGAGCATCCGCGTACCTCACGCAAGGGCGAGGCCGGATATTCCGCGATCGGATATTCCTTTTCAAAGCCATTCGCGTCACAGGGTTAATCGACGCGAAAGGTCTCAGGATGCGGCCGGACGCACCGCGTAGCGCGCCCCGGCGGGCCATGGTGTCGGCGCCACCTCGTAGGAGACGTAGAGCGGATGGCGGGGGTGGCCGTCGCGGGTCAGGCCGAGGTGATGCAGCTCGCCCTCAAGGGCAGCCGCGATCCCGGGCCCGCGCCCCAGATGCGCGCCGTGTACGCCCCACGCCCCCAGCGTCATTCCCGCCTCGCCGTGCCACGCCAGCAGCAGGGCGTCGTTCTCCTCGCCCACCGGCTCCGCCGCACGCCGCAGGTCCGCCGGGCGGGTCGCCCGCCACGCAAAGAGGTTCGCGATGCGCATCGCCCCGAAGCCGAGCAGCACCGCGCGGCGCTGGCAGCGCTCGATGGTGGGGTCGTTCCGCAGCTCGTCGGCGGTCGAGGGGTTGAGCATCACGTAGAGCAGCGGGCGCCCGGTGCCCCAGCGCCGTTCAAGCCCGTAGCGGTAGCGCTCGCAGGGGGAGTAGACGGCGCGCGACGCGATGCCGTCGGCCTCATGGCAACGTTCGATCATGGCGCCGGAGACTGCCGCCGCGGCGAGCGCTCCGCAAGCCCGTCCGCACGCCCCGTTGACACCCCCGGACCCGCGGCGCACCTTCGCCACGACACATCAAGACGGGACATTCCATGGACATCGACCGGATCGACGCCGCCGCCGCACGGCTGGCGGGCCACGCACGCCGCACGCCGCTGCTTTCCTCTCCCTTCCTCGACGAGATCGCGGGCCGCCGCGTGCTGGTCAAGGCCGAGTGCCTGCAGCACACCGGCAGCTTCAAGTTCCGCGGGGCGTGGTCGGCGATCTCGAAACTCGCTCCCGAGGATCGCGCCGCGGGCATCATCGCCTTCTCCTCGGGCAACCACGCGCAGGGCATCGCCGCCGCGGCGAAGATGCATGGCGTGCCCGCCGTGATCGTCATGCCCTCGGACGCGCCCGCCGCGAAGGTCGCCGGCACCCGCGGCCTCGGCGCCGAGGTGGTGCCCTATGACCGCGCCACCGAGGACCGCGACGAGATCGGTGCCCGTCTCGCCGCCGAGCGCGGGCTGACGCTGGTCAGGCCCTTCGACGAGCCCGAGGTGATCGCCGGACAGGGCACCTGCGGGCTCGAAATCGCCGAACAGGCCGCCGAGGCCGGTGTCACCGAGGCCGATGTCATCGTCTGCTGTGGCGGTGGCGGGCTGACCTCGGGCATCGCGCTGGCGCTCGAGGCGCGGGCGCCGGGAATGCGGGTGCGGCCCGCCGAGCCCGCGGTCTTCGACGCCGTGACCCGCTCGCTCGCCTCGGGCGAGATCGGGAGCACTGCGCAGCTGTCCGGCAATA
>NZ_JAATOS010000393.1:0-3656 GCF_011806505.1 Salipiger sp. HF18
CAATCTCGCGCAGCTGATCGCGGGCGGGCGCGCCTCGATGGCGGTGGGCTGGGCGGCGATGGTGCTGTCGCTGGTCATCGGCACCGGAGTCGGCGTCATCTCGGGCTTCTTCAAGAAGCTCGACGGCCCGCTCATGCGCCTGACCGACCTGTTCCTGTCGCTGCCGATCCTGCCGCTGCTGCTGGTCGCGGTGACGCTGTTCCGCCAGCCGCTGCGGGCCAACTTCGGCCCCGAGGGCGGGATGTTCATCCTGATCGTAACGGTGGTCGGCATCACCTCGTGGATGCCCACGGCGCGGATCGTGCGGGGCGACGTTCTCGCCATCAAGGAGCGCGAGTTCGTGCTCGCCGCCCGCTCCATCGGCACTCAGCCGTTCAAGATCATCACGCGCCACCTGCTGCCGAACGTGCTGTCGCCGATCATGGTCTCGGCGACGCTGGGCCTTGCCACCGCGATCATCACCGAGTCGGCGCTGTCCTTCCTCGGCGTCGGCTTCCCGTCGGACTTCCCGACCTGGGGCAAGATGCTGGCCGACGCCGTGGCGCGGATGGAGGACTTCCCCGAGCGCGTCATGCTGCCGGGCATCGCCATCTCGCTGACGGTGCTCGGGGTGAACTACCTCGGCGACGGCCTGCGCGACGCGCTCGACCCGCGCATCCGCGGCCGCTGATTTGGCCTCGGGACGGCGCTGCTGTCCCGTTGCCTCCAGAGCCGCTCCGCCCCGGCGGAGCGGGCTCCTCACCAGATCTCCGGGCGGCGGCGCACCCAGCGCCCCGCCCTTTTTCATGCCCGCCGAACGACCGATATGAACTGCAGCGTGTCATTGTCGCCCCCCCCGGGGGACCGGAGCGTGTCGGACTGCTCGCACACGATGTCCGAGCCGCCTGCATAGATCGCCCCGCTCAGGACCTGATCTCCGTCGAGGCGCTGCGCCATGCCCTGATCGTCGTCGAAATAGCCGTCGGTGTCATCGATCACCAAAATCACGTATGACGTGCTGCCCGGCAGGAGGGTGACCGCGTCGGACCCGAGGACGAACGTGTAACCGCCGTTGTTGTCGACCCGCCCGTCGCCGTGGTCGTGATCGAGGACATGCCGAAGACGTCGAGCATTTGGGCGGGCATGGGGAGGGGATCCGGCAGGGAAGGCTCCGGGAGCATGACGCAATACCGATAAGGAGCAGTAACGCCCGCCTCGCAGGCGCTATTCGTCGCGCGGCGCCATCTGGGCGATGGACAGGATCGGGCCCTGCGCCACACCGGTGGGCGAGCCGCCGGGCTCTTCCTCGGAGATCGCGATGGCCGCGCCGTCCATCGCTTCGGCGAGTTGCTGCGGCATCGGGATCTGGGTCAGACCGTCCTCGGCCACGAGACCCAGCGAGATCGGCGTGTCGCCTTCCTCGGGGATCATCCAAATCTCGAGCGAGCGTCCCGCCGGGTAGTCGCCGGCGTCGCGCTGCATCATGAAGGTCTGGCTCTCGGGCGCGTAATGCGCCAGCAGCACCAGCCCTCGCGACGGGGTCTCGAGGTCGGCCCAGAGATCGGGCTCGTTGCGGAAGTCGAGCAACCCCGAGAACATCGCCGCCCAGGCGATGGCGGCGGCGGCCACGGCGCCGAGCAGATAGGGCAGGATTTGCTGCCAGACCGACGGGCGCTTGCGGCCGAAGAGCCTGTCCTCGATCCGGCGCAGCAGCTGCGGCGGCGGCGCCACCGCCTCGACCGGATCGGTCAGCGCGGCGAAATACTCGCTCCACGCCTCCACGTCCTGCTGCAGGTCGCGGTCCTGCGAGAGCCGTGCCTCGAAGGCGCGAAGCTCGTCCTCGGGCAGCAGGCCGAGCACGTACTCCGCCGCCGCGGCTTCCCAGCCGCCCGGTAGATCGGTGTCCTCGGGCCCGCTCATCGGCTCAGGCACTCCCTCAGTTGCATCAGGCTGCGGCGCAGCCAGGTTCTCACGGTGTTGAGCTTGACGCCGGTGGCGTCGGAAAGCTCGGCATAGGTGGCGCCCTCGAGATAGGCGCGGCGGACCATCTCGGCACGTTCTGGCGGCAGCTCGGACATGCAGGACATCAGCGCCTGCGCTTCGGAGCGGCTTTCGGCCTGCTGCGCCGGGCCCGGCGCCGGGTCCGCCACCAACTCGGCGGCGTCGATGGGGGCCACGCGCGCCCGCGCGCCCGCGTCGCGGCGACGGCGGCGGTCGATGGCGGCATTGCGCGCGAGCGTGATCAGCCAGGTCATCGGCGAGAAGCCGTTGACACGATACTGCCCGGCCCTCGCCCAGATCTTGCAGTAGACGTCCTGAAGCGCCTCCTCTGCCAGGCCCCGGTCGTTCAAGACACGCAGGCACACGCCGAAGAGTTTCGCCGCCGTCCGGTCATAGAGCAGCCGGAATGCCGCGCGGTCGCCCATGGCGGTGCGGGCGATCAGGTCTTCGATCTCGGCTTGCGGGGTGGTCACTTGGATACGGCGCCTGAGCAGGGTCGGTCTTGCCGAAGCCTATCGCGGCAGCGCAGGCGGGGCAAACGCCAAGTGCACCCACGTGCCGCTCTTGCCCTTCCCCGCGATATGAGGCACCACGGGTGCCGAGAGATTAATGACGATCAGGGGCACGCCATGAGCAGCGATATCGACATCAATGCGAAACCGACCGAAGAGATCGAGGTCCGCGAGGTGTTCGGCATCGACACCGACATGGTGGTGCATGGTTTCCCCGAGCGCACCGACCGTGTTCCGGATGTGGACAGCACCTACAAGTTCGACCCTGACACCACGCTCGCCATCCTCGCCGGCTTCCGCAACAACCGCCGCGTGATGATCCAGGGTTACCACGGCACCGGCAAGTCGACCCACATCGAACAGGTCGCCGCCCGCCTGAACTGGCCCTGCGTGCGCGTCAACCTCGACAGCCACATCAGCCGGATCGACCTGATCGGCAAGGACGCCATCAAGCTCGTCGACGGCAAGCAGACCACCCAGTTCCAGGAAGGCATCCTGCCTTGGGCGCTGCGCAACCCGACCGCCATCGTGTTCGACGAATACGACGCCGGGCGCGCCGACGTGATGTTCGTGATCCAGCGGGTGCTGGAAACCGACGGCAAGCTCACCCTGCTCGACCAGAACCAGGTGCTGACGCCGCACAAGTATTTCCGCATCTTCGCCACCGCCAACACCGTCGGCCTCGGCGACACGACGGGCCTCTATCACGGCACCCAGCAGATCAACCAGGGCCAGATGGACCGCTGGTCGCTGGTGGCGACACTGAACTATCTCAGCATCGACGCCGAGGTGAATAGCGTGCTCAGCAAGGCGCCGCATTACAACAACGAGAAGGGCCGCAAGCCCACCCGCAAGATGGTCCCCGGGGCCGACTACACCCGCCGCGCCTTCATGAACGGCGAGCTGTCGACCGTGATGTCGCCGCGGACCGTGATCGCCTGGGCGACCAACGCCGAGATCTTCCGCAACGTGGGCTACGCCTTCCGTCTCTCCTTCCTCAACAAGTGCGACGAGCTCGAGCGCCAGACCGTGGCCGAGTTCTACCAGCGCTGCTTCGACGAGGAACTGCCGGAGAGCGCGGCGAGCCTCAGCATCGCCTGATCCGGGCGGGTGTCGGCGCCGCTCCATATCGGCCTGATCGGCGGTATCGGCGGGGCCGGCGCC
>NZ_JAATOS010000394.1:0-3655 GCF_011806505.1 Salipiger sp. HF18
GCTTGCGCGCCATGTGGTCGGGAGCATACTGAAACAGCCCCCGAAACAGCCAGAGGTTCCGCGCATGTCCGATCTGCCCATCTCCCGCCGTTCGCTGCTGGCCGCCGCCGGCGCGGCGCTGATCCTGCCGCTGGTGCCCGCCCGGGCCCGCGCTCAGGGCATCCTGCGCCACAATATTTCCAGCTTCACCATGCAGGACTGGCGCGACCACTTCGACACCCTGGGCAAGGCCAGCATCGTCGCCGACACCTCGTCGCGGGCGCTGCACTTCTGGTCCGCCGACGGCAGCGACTACCGGGTCTATCCGACCTCGGTGCCCAAGACCGACGAGCTGACCAAGCGCGGCTATACCGAGATCGTGCGCAAGGTGGTGGGGCCGTCGTGGACGCCGACCGCCAGCCAGATGGAGCGCTACCCCGACTGGAAGCCGATTCCTCCGGGCCCGGACAACCCGCTCGGCACCCACGCGATGTATCTCGGCTGGCCCGCCTACATCATCCACGGCACCCACGACACCCGCAAGATCGGGCGCCGGTCGTCCGACGGGTGCATCGGGCTCTACAACGAGAAGATCGCCGAACTCTACCAGCTCTGCCCCATCGGCACGCAGGTCCGGGTGATCTGAACCCGCCCGGCGCGGCGCCCGGCAAGTCCCCGCCCGGCTTCGTTGACTCTTACTCTGCGGCGCGGCACAACCTCAGGCAACAGCTTCAGGAGGGGAGATATCCATGAAGAAAGTCTACGGTTCCGCGGCGGAGGCCCTCGACGGGGTGCTGCATGACGGAATGCTGATCGCGGCGGGCGGGTTCGGTCTCTGCGGCATTCCCGAGCTGCTGATCGACGCCATCGTCGAGAGCGGCGTAAAGGATCTGACCATCGCGTCCAACAACTGCGGCGTCGACGGCTTCGGCCTCGGCAAGCTGCTGGACACCAAGCAGATCAAGAAGATGATGTCGTCCTACGTGGGCGAGAACGCCGAGTTCATGCGCCAGTACCTGAGCGGCGAGCTCGAGCTCGAGTTCAACCCGCAGGGCACGCTGGCCGAGCGCATGCGCGCCGGCGGCAGCGGCATTCCCGGCTTCTACACCAAGACCGGTGTCGGCACCGTGATCGCCGAGGGCAAGGACGTGAAGAACTGGGGTGGCCAGGACTACATCCTCGAGGAGGGCATCTTTGCGGATCTCTCCATCGTCAAGGCGTGGAAGGCCGACACCACCGGCAACTGCATCTTCCGCAAGACCGCCCGCAACTTCAATCCGCCGGCCGCGATGTGCGGCAAGCTCTGCGTGATGGAAGTGGAAGAGATCGTCGAGCCCGGTGAACTGGACCCCGATCACATCCACCTGCCGGGGATCTACGTGCACCGCATCATCAAGGGCGAGCACGAGAAGCGGATCGAACAGCGCACCGTGCGCAAGCGGGAGGAAGCCTGATGCCCTGGGATCGCAATCAGATGGCCGCACGGGCGGCGCAGGAACTCGAAGACGGCATGTACGTGAACCTCGGCATCGGCATTCCGACGCTGGTCGCCAACTACGTGGGTGACAAGGACATCACGCTGCAGTCCGAGAACGGCATGCTGGGCATGGGCCCGTTCCCCTTCGAGGGCGACGAGGACCCGGACCTCATCAACGCCGGCAAGCAGACCATCACCGAGTTGCGCCGCACGGCCTATTTCGACAGCGCCATGAGCTTCGGCATGATCCGCGGCGGCAAGATCGCGGCCGCGATCCTCGGCGCCATGGAAGTGGCCGAGAACGGTGACCTCGCGAACTGGATGATCCCGGGCAAGCTGGTCAAGGGCATGGGCGGCGCGATGGACCTCGTGGCCGGTGTCGGCAAGGTCATCGTGGTCATGGATCACGCAAACAAGCACGGCGAGAGCAAGGTGCTGAAGGAATGTACCCTGCCGCTGACCGGCAAGGGCGTGGTCGACCGCATCATCACCAATCTCGGCGTGCTGGACGTGGTCGAGGGCGGGCTGAAGCTGGTCGAGCTGGCCGATGGCGTGACCGAGGAAGAATTCCGCGCCGCCACCGAGGCGACCCTCGTCAACTGACGGGCAGGGGCAGCGCGCAGGTCGTCCGGCTCTGACCCCTGAAAACGCAAACGCGGCCCGGTGGGCCGCGTTTTTTCATGTCCGGGGACGGGTCCCCCCGAGGGCCGAGAGATCAGCTCTTGGTGGTGTCGGTGGGGGCGGCGTCCTTGGCGGCTGCCTCGACGGTCTCCGCGACCTCTGCGGTCTCCGCGGCGGTCTTCTTGGCGGCAGCGGTGGTGCGGCGCGTGGTGGTGCGTGCCGCGCTGGTGGCTGCGGTGGTCGCCTTCTCGGCGGCCTTCTCGGTCGCCTTGGCCGTCGTGGTCGCGGCGGCGGTGGCGTCGTCGGCCATGTCCTTGCCCAGCGACATCATGAGCGACATGGTCTCGCTTTGCGCTTCCTTGGCCACGTCGCCGAGGGCGGTCATGTGGGCCTTGGCGCTTTCCATCTGCGCGGTGGCGAAATCGCTCATCGCCTGCGCGTAGTCGGTCGGCGCGGTGCGCGCCTTGGCGAGGTCGCCCATGCGGCCCAGCGTTTCCATGGTCCAGCCGACCGAGATGTCGGTGGTCTTGCCAGCGGCGTCGAGCGCGATGCCCGAGGCCTTTTCGCCGAAGCCGGTCGAGGACTTCCAGGCCTCTTCGAACTTGGCCTGATCCATCTGCCAGGCGCCCATCATGTCTTTGAGGGTATCGGTGAAGTCTTGCGTGGTTGCCATTTGCTCACTCCCTTGGGATTACGGCGGATGCTCCGCCTAGGCCTACGCTGTCGCCATATTGATGCTGCAGTGCAGCAATGCAAGGCTTGACAGCGCGAATTCAGAAAAAGTTCACGCGACGCGCGAGTCTTCGCCACCGCCGCGAGAACCGGTCGACCCTGCTTCGAGGGACATGAAAAAGGGGCGGGTTCGGAATGGAACCCGCCCCACGTAATTGCGCCTTTTGTTGGGAGGAGAGGGGGCGCAATCCGAGTTCCGGCGCCCCCAAACGAAAGGCGCCGGGAAAGGGTCTTACTTCGTGGTCGCCTTCTTGGCGGCCGCGGACATATCGTCGGTGGCCTTCTTGACGGCGGCGGTGGCGTCTTCGGTGAAGTCCTTGCCAGCGGCCATCATCAGTTCCACGGTGTCCATCTGGACCTTCTTGGCGATCTCGGCGAAGGCGGCCATGTTCTCGGCGGCAACTTCGGACTGGGCCGACGCGAAATCGGTCATCGCCTTGGCGTAGTCGGCCGGCTCTTTCTTGACCTTGGACATGTCAGCCAGCTTGGCGAGGGTGTCCTTGGCCCATTTGGCGGAGATCTCGGTCGACTTCTCGGCGGCTTCCAGAGCCACGGCCGAGAGCTTTTCGTTCAGGGTCGCGGTGGTCTTGAAGGCTTCGTCCATCGCTTTGGTGTCGACGGGGAACGCGCCCATCATGTCTTTCATCATCGCGGTGATATCTTGGGTCTTGGCGGCCATTGCTAAATTCCTGTCTGTGTCTGCCTCGGGGGCCCACCCCCCGCATTCATCGGCTGACACCAATATGAATGCTGCAGCGCAGCATTTCAAGGGAAATTTCTGCGGTGCAGCATTATTGTGCAATTGCCTGAATTTACTGGTTCGCTTTCACGCGTACATAGGTCCCG
>NZ_JAATOS010000395.1:0-3648 GCF_011806505.1 Salipiger sp. HF18
CTCATCGCCGGGCACCGCAGCACCACAAGCGTTGGGCCATCCTCGCGCGTATTCCGATGAGACTGTCCAGTTTTTCCGCCACCGGCCGGAGCAGACCGCCGCGCGTGTAAGCGGCGCAAAGTTGCAGAGCCCCACACCAGAGCCCATGACGCAGACGCAAAGGCTACGCCGCGTAGAAAGCGGGATGTTGCGCGAGAATATGAACGAGGGGACCTCACCCCAGCAGATTGGGGGCAAGATTGTCTCCGCACAAGCTTTGCCGATCCGCTCTGATCTGCTTTCGCAGCGAACCCAGCCAATAGGATCAGTGCTCTCGCCTGTTCTGGATGACGGCGCCCCCGAGCCGCTCGAGGCCGGCCTCGGTATGTTGTCGGGCGAGGTGCGTGCGTCCGGTTCGGCCTCGCAGGCTCCTGCCGGCACTGCATTTCACCGCACGGAAACCGCAGCTTCGGTGCTGAGGCAGGTGATTGAGGGGGTCACGACCGCCCCCGGTACTGGCGACGATGTCATCGAGCTGCAACTCCGGCCGGAGGAACTTGGCCATCTGCGCTTCCGGATGGTTCAGGGAGAGCATGGGCTTCTGCTCAGCATTTCGGCCGATCGACCGGAGACGCTCGACCTTCTGCGCCGTCATGTGGACCAATTGGCCCGGAGTCTATCGGACCTTGGTTACGGGGACGCCAGCTTCAGCTTCGGCGAGGGTGGACAGAGCAATGGTCGAGGCGGCGAGGCCGGTAGAGGTATGGCGACCGATCATGCGGCGCCAATCGACAGATACCAGGACATCGAAACTCCGAAAATGACCGCACGCGGGATTACCCCGTCCGACGGCCTCGACATTCGCATCTGAGGAGGTAACCCATGCAAACCGGATCTGTCGGGGCGGCGAACGCCTCAATCTCTTCCTCGAACACGGCGAGCACGAGCAAGACAGTGCTCAGCTCCGATTTCGAGACGTTTCTCAAGATGCTCACCACGCAGATGCAGAACCAGGATCCGCTGAATCCGCTCGACACCACGGAGTACGCGACGCAGCTCGCGACCTTCTCCTCGGTCGAGCAGCAGGTGCTGACCAACGACCTGCTCAAGGAACTGACCGGCGTCATCGGCGGCAACCAGTTCCAGGAGCTTGCCGGCTGGATCGGGAAACAGGCGCTTTCAGACGCGCCGGTCTTCTACGGTGGAGCGCCGATCGTGTTGCGGCCGGAGTATGCAAGCGGCGCGGACGGAGCGCGGCTGGTCGTGCGGAACTCCGGCGGGTCGGAGGTGCAGACCCTGACCCTCGATATGTCGGATCCGGTGATCGCCTGGGTCGGGGTGGACGACCTCGGCGATCCCCTTCCCTCTGGTGTTTACAGCTTCCAGATCGAAAGCCTCTCGGGCAGCGGGGTGATCGGGAGATCCGACGCGCAGGTGTATAACCCGATCATCGAGGTGCGGCAGCAGAACGGTGAGGTGATGCTGACCCTCTCCGATGGGAGCGAGATCCGTGCCTCGGATGTGACCGCGCTGCGATCGGGCATGGCATGACGCAAGCGACGCAGCGGCAGACCGGACGCGACCCTGCGTACCTTTGCGCGGCGCCGCAAGCTTGGCGGAATGACGAGGGGTCAGTTCCAGTAATGCCAGCCGAAGACCAGCACCGCGCCCAGGACGGCGCCGGCAGCGCTCCAGCCGATGCGGCCTGGCCAGGGGTTGCGGCGGGCAGGCGCGTCGCCTTCGGACTGGCGGATCAGCGCGGCCTCGACCAACCCCGGCAGACGCGGCCCGAAACGGCCCAGAACACGGGTCGTCAGCACCAGATCGCGCAGAACGGCGCGCGGGCCGAGCGAGGTCTTGATGTAGTCCTCGACCACCGGTCGCGCGGTATGCCAGATGTTCATGTGCGGGTTCAGGGACCGTGCCACCCCCTCGACCACCACCATCGTTCGTTGCAGCAGGATCAGCTCGGTCCGGGTCTGCATGCCGAAGCGCTCGGTGACCTCGAACAGGTAGGAGAGCAGCCGCGCCATCGAGATCCGCGTGGCGTCCATGCCGAAGATCGGCTCGCCGACGGCGCGCAGGGCACGGGCGAATTCATCGACGTCGCGGTCGGCGGGCACGTAGCCGGCCTCGAAATGTACCTCGGCGACACGCTTGTAATCGCGACGGATGAACCCGTAGAGAATCTCGGCGTAGACCCGGCGAGTATATTCGTCGATGTGTCCCATGATGCCGAAATCATACGCGATGATGTCACCGTTGGGCGCCACCTTGAGGTTGCCCTGGTGCATGTCGGCGTGGAAGAAGCCGTCGCGCAGGGCATGGTTCAGGAAAAGCTGCAGCACCCGCTCGCTCAGTTCCACGCGGTCGTGGCCGGCGGCATCCAGCGCGGCATTGTCGCCGAGCGGCTCGCCCTCGGCCCAGCTCATGGTCATCACCCGGCGGCCGGACAGGCCCCAGACCACGGCGGGCAGCTGGAAGCCTGCGTCGCCCTCGGTGTTGGCAGCGTCTTCGCTGGCCGCAGCGGATTCGAGCCGCAGGTCGAGTTCGCCCATCACGACGCTCTCGAAATGCTTGATCACGTCGCGTGGGCGCAGCCGCCGTGAGGCAGGCGCCAGCGTCTCGATCATGTCGGCGGCGAAGTAGAAGGCGTCGATGTCGGTGCGGAAGGCACGCTCGATTCCCGGACGCAGCACCTTGACCGCGACAGTCTCACCGGTGTCGGCGCGGCGCGCCTTGTGCACCTGCGCGATGGATGCGGCGGCCACGGGCTCGCTGAATTCGGAGAAGATCTCGGGCAGCGCCACGCCGAGCTCGGATTCGATCTGTGCACGGGCCTTCTCGACACCGAAGGGCGGAAGCTTGTCCTGCAGCACCCGGAGCTGGTTCGCGAGGTCCTGCCCCACCACGTCGGGCCGGGTCGAGAGGATCTGGCCGAACTTGATGTAGGCCGGCCCCAGCGCAGACAGCGCACGGGTGGCGGGCGGCATCGACGGATCGCCCTCGATTCCGAGCCACTTGAACGGCCAGACCAGCGTGCGGAAGGCCACGCGCACGGACTTTGGCGCGTCGAGCGCGTCGAGCACGACCCCCATGGCGCCCGTGCGTTCGAAGGTGGCGCCGGTGCGGATCAGGCGCCAGATGTTGTGCGGTCCACGCATGAATTACAGCTTCCAGCCCGAATGCAGGCAGGCGATGCCCATCGACAGGTTGCGGTACTTGGCGTTTCCGAAGCCCGCCGCCCTCACCATGCCGAGGAAGGTCTCCTGGTCGGGGAACTTGCGGATCGACTCGACGAGGTACTGGTAGCTGTCGCGGTCGCCGGCGATGGCCTGCCCCATGCGGGGGATGATGTGGAACGAGTAGAGATCGTAGATCTTCTGCATCATGTCGTTGGGAATCTGGCTGAATTCGAGCACCATCAACCGGCCGCCGGGGCGCAGCACGCGGTAGGCCTCGTTCAGCGCCTCCTGCGGGCGGGTGACGTTCCGGATGCCGAAGGAGATGGTGTAGACGTCGAAGCTGTTGTCCGGGAAGGGCAGCGCCATGGCGTCGCCCACCACCCAGTCGAGCTCGTCGGCCTTGGCGGCGGCCTCTGCGCGCTTGCGGCCCTCGACCAGCATCGGCTCGGTCAGGTCGAGCACGGTGGCGTGGCCATGGCCCGCG
>NZ_JAATOS010000396.1:0-3644 GCF_011806505.1 Salipiger sp. HF18
CTGCCTCGACCTGCGCGCCTTCCGAGACCAGCACCTCGGCCACGACGCCATCGCGCGCGGCGGTCAGGGTGTGCTCCATCTTCATCGCCTCGAGCACCGCCAGCCGGTCACCGGCCTGCACCTCCTGCCCGGCGACCGCCAGCACCGACACGACGCGGCCCGGCATCGGCGCCTCGATGAGGTTGCCCGCGGCACCCGCGCCCGCGGCGCGCGCCAGCGGATCGACGACGTGGAACACCTGCCCGCCCGCGGCAAAGACGGTGATCTCGCCAGAAGCGGCGAAATGCGCCGCGGCAGGCCGCCCGTCGAGCCGCCAGCCGCCATCGCCACGCTCGGCCAGCACGACGCTCTCGCCCAGCCCGACCTCGACCCGGCCCGGCCCCGCGACCCGCAGCACCGCGGTGATCTCGTCATCGCCGTGCTGCAGCAGCACCGTGCGGGACAGCGGCCCCCAGAGCGTGAACCCGCCCTGCCAGCCGGCATCCTCCCAGAGCCCCGCCGCCGCCCGCCCCGCCTTCGCCACCACCGGAAAGGGGAGCTCGGGCGCCGCCGCCAGCGCCTCGAGATCGCGGCCGATGAGACCGGTGTCGAGCGCGCGCGCGGCAAAGCCCGCGTGCCGCGCCAGCGCGCCGAGGAAGGCGAGGTTGGTCACCGTGCCCGCCACCTGCGTCTCGGCGAGCCCGCGCGCCAGCTTGCGCAGGGCGATCTCGCGGGTCGCCCCGTGCACGATCAGCTTGGCGATCATCGGGTCGTAATGCGGCGAGATCACATCCCCCGACCGCACGCCGCTGTCCGAACGCACGTCGTCGGGGAACGCCAGGTGTGCCAGCCGCCCCGTGGCCGGCAGGAAGCCCGCGGGCACGTCCTCGGCATAGAGCCGCGCCTCGAAGGCATGGCCGGTGAGCCCGAGCTCACCCTGCGTCTTCGGCAGCGGCTCGCCCGCCGCCACGCGCAGTTGCCACTCCACCAGGTCGACGCCGGTCACCAGCTCGGTCACCGGGTGCTCGACCTGCAGGCGGGTGTTCATCTCCATGAACCAGAACCCGTCCGCGCGCAGCCCGCGCGAGCCGTCGACGATGAACTCGATGGTGCCCGCGCCCCTGTAGCCGATGGCCTCGGCCGCGCGCACCGCCGCAGCGCCCATGGCCTGCCGCATCTCGGGCGTCATGCCCGGCGCCGGGGCCTCCTCGATCACCTTCTGGTGGCGGCGCTGAAGCGAGCAGTCGCGCTCGAAGAGATGCACCGCGTTGGTGCCGTCGCCGAAGACCTGCACCTCGATGTGGCGCGGCTTCGAGACGAACTTCTCAATCAGCACCGCCTCGTTGCCGAAGGCGCCGCGGGCCTCGGCCTGCGCGCTCTTCAGCGCGTCGGCAAACTCCCCGGGCCGCTCCACCAGCCGCATGCCCTTGCCGCCGCCTCCGGCGACCGCCTTGATCAGCACCGGGTAGCCGATGGCCTCGGCCTCGCCCGCGAGGAAGCGCGCGTCCTGCTCCTCGCCGTGGTAGCCCGGCACCACCGGGACGCCGGCCTCGAGCATCAGCCGCTTGGCCGCGTCCTTGAGGCCCATCGCCCGGATCGCCTTCGCACCGGGCCCGACGAAGATCAGCCCCGCCGCCTCGACCGCGTCAACGAAATCGGGGTTCTCCGACAGGAACCCGTAGCCCGGGTGAATAGCTCCCGCCCCGGTGGCGCGCGCAGCCTCAATGATGCGCTCGCCGCGCAGATAGCTCTCGGCGGGCGCCGCGCCGCCGATGCAGACCGCCTCGTCCGCCATCGCCACGTGTTTCGCGCCCGCATCGGCCTCGGAATAGACCGCAACGCAGCGCAGCCCCATCGCCCGCGCCGTCTCCATCACCCGGCAGGCGATCTCGCCCCGGTTGGCAATCAGCACCGTGTCAAACATCTCCGACCTCCCCGGTCCCAGTCTCTTCATCTTGCCCGGAAAACTCCGGGGGGAGCGCGCCCTGGCGCGCGGGGGGCAGCGCCCCCCATGCAACATCCGTCATCCCGCCAGATCCTCCACCACCTCGAAGCGCTCCAGCATCATCGCCACGTCCGGCGCGAACCGCCCCGAGCGGGTGAGATACGCCTCGTAGCCACGCCGCCAGTGGGCGAGATCGGTGAACTCACCCTGCTCCGCCGCCATCTCCCCGGTCACCTCCGCGAACCGCACCCGCAGCACTTCGAGCGTCCGTGTCGCCAGCGCGGGCGCACCGTCCCAGTCGAGCACGATGTCCACGCGCCCCACCACCGGCAGCGCCTCGTGGCCCTCGTCGAACACCGCCCAGGCCTCGCAGCTCGCCCGCTTCCGCCCCGACCGCATCAGCGCGAGGATCTCGGCGTTGAGCGCGGCCGAATCCCCCGGCCGGTAGCTCTGCGCGCCCGGCCAGCGGGCCAGCGCCGCCTGCAGCGCTACGGTCATCGCCCCGCCCCGATGCCATCATTACATCCGGAACACGCCAAAGCGGGTCTCCTCGATGGGCGCGTTGAGCGTGGCCGAGAGCGACAGCGCCAGCACCGCGCGTGTCTTGCGCGGGTCGACGATGCCGTCGTCCCACAGCCGTGCCGAGGCATAGAGCGGGTGCGACTGCCGCTCGAACATCTCGACGGTGGGCCGCTTGAACTCGGTCTCCTCCTCGGCCGACCATGCCCCGCCGGCGCGCTCGATGGCGTCGCGCTTCACGGTGGCGAGCACGCCCGCCGCCTGCTCGCCGCCCATCACCGAGATCCGGCTGTTGGGCCAGGTCCAGAGGAAGCGCGGCTGGTAGGCCCGCCCCGCCATGCCGTAGTTGCCGGCCCCGAAGGAGCCGCCCACCAGCATGGTGATCTTGGGCACGTTGGTGGTCGCCACCGCGGTCACCATCTTGGCGCCGTGGCGCGCGATGCCCTCGTTTTCGTATTTCCGCCCGACCATGAAGCCGGTGATGTTCTGCAGGAAGACCAGCGGCACACCGCGCTGCGAGCAGAGCTCGACGAAATGCGCGCCCTTCTGCGCCGCCTCCGAGAACAGCACGCCGTTGTTGGCGACGATGCCCACCGGCATGCCCTCGACATGGGCGAAGCCCGTGACCAGCGTCTCGCCGTAGCGCGGCTTGAACTCGTCGAAGCGCGAGCCGTCCACCACGCGGGCGATGACCTCGCGGATGTCATAGGGGGTGCGCAGGTCGCCCGGCACCACGCCGAGGATCTCGTCGGGATCGTAGGCGGGCGCCTCGGGCGACTGCATCGCCACGCCCGGGGTTTTCACCCGGTTGAGCCCGGCCACGGCGCGGCGTGCCAGCGCCAGCGCGTGGGCGTCGTCCTCTGCGAGGTAGTCCGCCACGCCCGAAAGCCGGGTGTGCACGTCGCCGCCGCCGAGGTCCTCGGCCGAGACCACCTCGCCCGTCGCGGCCTTCACCAGCGGCGGTCCGGCAAGGAAGATCGTGCCCTGCTCCTTCACGATGATGGTCACGTCCGACATGGCGGGCACATAGGCGCCGCCCGCGGTGCACGATCCCATCACCACCGCGATCTGCGGGATGTTCTTGGCGCTCATCCGGGCCTGGTTGTAGAAGATCCGGCCGAAGTGGTCGCGGTCGGGGAAGACCTCGTCCTGGTTCGGCAGGTTGGCCCCGCCGCTGTCCACGGGGAAGACGCAGGGCAGC
>NZ_JAATOS010000397.1:0-3616 GCF_011806505.1 Salipiger sp. HF18
CAGGTTGTGCACCGTGTAGTCCGGCAGATCCTCGAGCAGAGCATCGCGCGCATCCGCCGTATGACGCACCTCCCAGCTGGTGTCGAGCCACTCTCCCCACTTGCGACCAAGCGTCAGGCCGACGGTGGTGGCAGGCTGGTTCCGCCAGTCGGTATCCGGCACGCCGTCGGCATATTCCGTGCCCTGCCCGGTCGAGCCCTGCAGGTCGAAATAGACACCGTTGGAAAGCCCGTAGGAGGCCTCGATCTCGAAGCCCTCGGTCTCGATGCGGCTCAGGTTCTCGGTAGTCGAGCCCGAGGCGCTGTAGCTGGTCACGTCCCACATCTTCGTGCTGTAGTAGTTGCCGCGCACCGAGAAATTGTCGCCCGCAGACAGCACGTCGGTGCCGGCCCAGGAGGCGCCGATCTCCCAGGTCTCGGCCTTTTCGGTGGTGCTCATGCGCCAGTCGTTGATTGCGGCGGAACCGAGATCGTCGATGATCGGCAGACCCTCGGTGTAGGCATAGCTTCCGAAGACCGAGAGCCCGTTGTCGAACTCATAGGCGAGCGCCAGCCCGCCCATCAGCGCGTCGTTTTCGTAGTCGCCGTAATTCTCGGCGCTCTCGACCTTTGATTTCTCCCAGCGCAGCGCCGGGGTGATGGTGAACCCTCCCGCGGTCATCTCGTCTATGACGAAGAGCGCCACGCGGTTGTCCTCGCCGCCCGGGGCGCTGGAGGCGTCGTTGTCCTTGCGCACCCGGCGCGAGACCTCGGCCCCGGTGCGCAGCGAATGCGCCACCCCGCCGGTCAGGAAGCGCGCCTCGTTCTTCACCACGAGCTTTGTGGTCTCGTAGCGCTGCTTGGCGTTGACCGTCGCCTCGAGGAACGGCCAGGTCGGCGTGACCTCGAGCGGCGACGAGCCCGGCACGTAGCTGTAGTCGATCTTCTGGTCGGCATAGGAGAGCGTCGCGGTCAGGTCGACGAGGTCGCTGACCGGGTTGTAGCCGTATTGCAGCGTCGCCTGCTGGGTCTCGGTGGTGCGGTCGACGTTGCCGAAGCTGCCGGCGGTGGTCGAGAAGGTGTCATAGGGCACGTCCTTCTCGTCCGCCGTGGTGCGCGAGAACGACAGGCTGATCGAGTGGTCGTCGTCCTGCCCGAAGGTGTACTTGCCCTTGGCGAGCCACGACGGCGTCTCGAACTCGCTGTTGCCGATCACGTCGCCGTCGCCGTCGATCTGGTCGTCCTGCTGGCGCCAGGTGTAGTTGAGAAGGAACTCCGCCCGGTCGTCGGGCTGCCATGCCAGCGTGGTCGAGCTGGCGGCCCCGGCGGTGTTCGAGCTGAACTCGAGCGTCTGGCCGATGCGCAAACCAGGCACACCGCCGGTGAAATCCGAGGCGTCCTTGGTCTCGAGCCGGACGACGCCGCCGACGATGCCCGAGCCGTATTCGAAGCTGCCGATGGTGCCGCGCAGCACCTCGACCTCGCGGAACAGCAGCGGGTCGGTGAAGAGCTGGGTGCCGATGCGGTAAAGCTCTTCCGAGCCAACCGAGGCGCCGTCGATCTGGATCGCGATCTTCTGATCGTTGCCGTAGGTCGAGTTGGCGCCATAGCCGCGGATGTTGATGCCCGAGCCCTGCGGCGTGGAGCCGTTGATCAGCGTCACGCTGGGGATGGTGTCGAGCAGCTCGGCGATGGTGCCGGCCTGCCGGTCGGCGATCTCCTCGGCGTCGATCGTGGTGCGCGACACGGCGCTGCCGAGGCTCAGGTCGCGCTTGCCCGGCGTCATCCAGAGCGTGCCGAGGAAGCCGCGCGAGACGGCGTCCTGCGAGCCGGTGCCGGCGGTGGTGCCTTCCTGCGCCACGGCAGGCAGGGCGGGGATGGCGCACAGCGCCACAAACAACGCGGTGGAGCCGCGCAGCATTTTGCGAGTCATGGGGTGTTGTCCCTCTGTCAGCGTTTTTCTTGATCGCTGGCCTGGGGCTGGCTGAAACCACGGTAAGGCGCATTTCCGCAGCACCTTCGGGTTTGATACTTGCAGCCGGTACATTATCTTAGTAAAACAGTCAACAAGGACTTGCCAGCCGTCACAAGCGCCAGCCGTCGTTCTTTCCTCACATGCTGAAGAACCGGACAGGT
Source organism: Salipiger sp. HF18 (assembly GCF_011806505.1). NCBI lineage: Bacteria > Pseudomonadati > Pseudomonadota > Alphaproteobacteria > Rhodobacterales > Roseobacteraceae > Salipiger > Salipiger sp. HF18. The sequence continues at coordinate 2,115 of NZ_JAATOS010000397.1, forward strand.
GTCATGACAACCAGCACGCCCACCCCGAACGAGATTCGCGCCGCCCTCACCGAGGCCGGTGCCGCCCGCAGCCGCGACCTCGCGGACCGCCTGAAGATCTCCGAAGCCCAGCTTCTCGCCGCCCAAACCGGGCATGGCGTGATCCGCATCACCGCCCATCCCGACGTCGTCATCCCCGCCGCCGAGCGCATGGGCGAGGTCATGGCGCTGACCCGGGTCGAGGCCGCGGTGCACGAGAAGGTCGGCACCTACGCCAACTACCACCCCGGACCGCATGCCGCGATGGTGCTGGCGGACGAGATCGACCTGCGGATCTTCCCCAAACACTGGGTGCACGGCTTCATGGTCGAGCACGAGGGCGAGCACGGCCTCCGCCGCAGCCTGCAGGTGTTCGACGCCGCCGGCGACGCGGTGCACAAGATTCACCTGCGCGCCGGGTCCGACCTTGCCGCATGGGTCGCCGCCAGGGAGGCGCTGGCCACCGGCGAGACCGCGGACACGCTCGAGGTCGCCCCGCGCGAACCGGTCGAGGCGCCGAAGTCCGACCCTGCGAAGCTCGACATCCTGCGCAAGGAATGGGCGCGGCTGACCGACACCCACCAGTTCCTGCGGCTGTGCTCGAAGCTGCGGATGAACCGGCTCGGCGCCTACCGCATCGCCGGCGCGCCCTTTGCCCGGCGGCTCGATCCGGGCTGCGTCGACCAGATGCTCGAGACCGTGCGCGACCGCGAGACCGCGATCATGCTCTTCGTCGGCAACCGCGGCTGCATCCAGATCCACTCGGGCCCGATCCGCACGCTGCACCCGATGGGGCCGTGGCAGAACGTCATGGACCCGGGCTTCAACCTGCACCTGCGCCGCGACAAGGTGGCCGAGCTCTGGGCGGTCGAGAAACCCACGCAGCGCGGCGCCGCGGTCTCGGTCGAGGCCTTCGACGCCGAGGGCGGGCTGATCTTCCAGTGCTTCGGCGTCGGCAAGGACGGCAACGACCACCGCCCGGCGTGGCGCGAGATCGTGGACGCCCTGCCCTCGGCCGAGGAGGTCACCGCATGAACCGCCGTTCCGTCCTGGCCCTTACCTTCTCCTCCGCCGCCTATCTCGCGCTCGGCGGGCTCGGCGCGGCGACCCGGCCCCCACAGGCCGCGCGCGGCGGGGCCGACAGGCCCGCCACCGGCGGCCCGGGGACCGGGATCACTCAACCCCCCGGCCAGCAGCACCGGCTGATCGCCCGCGACACCACCTCGACCTTCCCGCCCGAGGCTCAGGCCCTTCCGGACGTCGGCTACATGCGCGCGCTCTCGCCCGAGGGCGTGCTCTCGGTCAGCCCCGACCTGATCCTCTCCGAGGAAGGCGCCGGCCCGCCCGAGACGCTCGGGGTGCTGGAAGAGGCCGCCATCCCCTTCATCACCGTGCCCGGCGGCTTCGACGCCGAAAGCGTCGCCGCCAAGATCCGCGCCGTGGGCGACGCGCTCGAAGTGCCCGACGAGGCCGAGGCGCTGGCC
>NZ_JAATOS010000398.1:0-3600 GCF_011806505.1 Salipiger sp. HF18
CCGAGGCGCAGACCCAGAGCCACACCGCGATGCTCGAGCTGATGGAGCGCCGTCTGGCCGAGGTGCAGGGCCGCATGTCCGAAAGCCTGCATGGCACCGCCCGCCGCACCGCGCATTCGCTGGGCGAGCTGCAGGAGCGGCTGAAGGTCATCGACCGCGCGCAGGAGAACATCTCGCGGCTCTCGGGCGACGTGCTGTCGCTGCAGGACATCCTGTCGAACAAGCAGACCCGCGGCGCCTTCGGAGAGATCCAGCTCAACGACATCGTCGGCAAGGCGCTGCCCCCGGACAGCTTCACCATGCAGGCGACACTGTCGAACGGCCGCCGCGCCGACTGCCTCATCCACATGCCCGAGCCGCCGGGGCCCATCGTCATCGACGCCAAGTTCCCGCTCGAGGCCTACGAGGCGCTGCAGCGGGCCGAGCAGGGCGACAGCCGCACCCGCGCCGCGCAGGCCTTCCGGCTGTCGGTGCGCAAGCACCTGCGCGACATCGCCTCGCGCTACATCATCGAGGGCGAGACGGCGGATTCCGCGCTGATGTTCCTGCCCTCCGAGGCGGTCTATGCCGAGCTGCACGCCAACCATCCCGAGGTGGTGCGCGAGGGCTTCAACCTGCGGGTCTGGATCGTCTCGCCGACCACCTGCATGGCGACGCTCAACACCCTTCGGGCGATCCTCAAGGACGCGCGGATGCGCGAGCAGGCGGGCGCGATCCGGCGCGAGCTGGCGCTGCTGCACGCAGATGTGGAACGGCTCGGAACCCGGGTCGAGAACCTCGACCGGCATTTCGGACAGGCGGCGCGCGACGTCGCCGAGATCCGCATCAGCGCCGAGAAGGCGGGGCTGCGGGCGCGGCGTCTCGATGCCTTCGATTTCGAGGACGGGCGCGATGACACCATCGTGCCGCTGCCGCGCAACTCCTGACACCCGGCCGGCGCGCGGCCCATGTTTGACCGCGTGTTTGACCCGCGTGCGAGAAGTTTTGCCAGACGCCCGAACCTGACGTACTCTTGAGCAGGATCAATGACGGGACGTGGCGGACGTGTCCTAAGTGGATCGCCACGATCAAGGAGACGGGGAAAATGGAAGAGATCAGTGTCAGGAAGGTCGCCCATGTCATCCTGCTGGCGCGCGAGATGGACCGCGGCGAAGGTGAATTGCGCGGTGTCATCGAGCACATGACGGAGGAGGAGCAGGGCGCGCTGGTGGCGATCATGTGGATCGGCCGCGATGCCTTTGAAGCCGACGAATGGCAGGAAGCCTTCGCGACGGCCATGTCCGAAGCCTCGACCCCGACCGCCGATTACCTGATCGGCACGCCGCACGTGGCCGACCACCTCGAGGCCGGGCTCGAAGCGCTTGGCTACGATCCCTCGGACGAGGAAGACGAGCTTCTGCGCCGCGGCGCCTGAGAGCGTTCCGCGGGTCAGCGCAGGGCGCGGCCCTTCATGATCGCGTCGTCGCCGAACTTTGCGCGGATCGCATCCGTGGCGCGTTCGGCCCCGGCGCGCCGCTCCGCCTGAGGGTCGAGCAGGTCGCCCAGCCGGTCGGCCTGCGCCGCCGGCACCAGTTGCGAGATTCCCGCCCCAAGCAACCGATAGGGCCCGCGCGCGCCGACCTGGTCGAAGAGCGCCCGGGCCTCGCGGTAGATGCGGTCCGCCATCTGCGTCGCATCGCCATGTCCCAGCGCGTGGCGCCGGGTGATCAGCTGGAAATTTGCCCGCTTGAGCTTCAGCACCACGACCTGTCCGGCCAGCCCTTTGGCCTTGGCACGGTCGGCGACCTTTTCGCACATGCGCCAGAGGTGGCCGTCGAGGATGTCCGGATCGGCGGTGTCCTCGCTGAAAGTCGTCTCGTTCGAGATCGACTTCACCGGCGCGTCGCGGGTCACCCGCCGGTGATCCTCGCCACGGGCAAGGTGCCACAGCCGGTCGCCCATGCTGCCGAAGCGCGCCGCCAGCGCCTCGCGGTCCCAGCGCAGCAGGTCCTCGAAGGTGCGGATGCCGGCGCGGTCGAGCGCTTCCTGCCCGGCCTGGCCCACGCCCCAGATCATCCGCACGGGTCGTGGCCGCAAGAAGTCCTGCGTCTCGGCCTTGCCGATCACCGAGAAGCCGTGTGGCTTGTCGAGGTCAGAGGCTATCTTGGCGAGGAACTTGTTGTGCGAGAGCCCGATGGAGCCGGTGACGCCAAGTTCGGCCTTCATCCGCCTCACCAGCCGCGCCAGCACCACGGCCGGCGGCGCCCCGTGCAGCCGTGCGGTGCCGGTGAGGTCGAGAAAGGCCTCGTCCAGCGACAGCGGCTCGATGGCGGGGGTGAGCTCTTCCATGAAGCCGCGGATCTGGCGTGAGACCTCGGCGTAGAGCGACATGCGCGGCTTCAGCACCACCGCGTCGGGGCAGAGCTTCAGCGCCTGAAACATCGGCATGGCCGAACGCACGCCGCGGATCCGCGCCACGTAGCAGGCGGTCGAGACCACGCCGCGCTTGCCGCCTCCGATGATGACCGGCTTGTCGGCAAGCTCGGGGTTCTCGCGCTTTTCGACGCTGGCGTAGAAGGCGTCGCAATCCATGTGCGCGATGCCGAGCGTCCACAGCTCGTCATGGCGCACCACCCTCGGGCGCCCGCACGACGGGCAGCGCGTCCCGTCGTCGAATTCGGTCAGGCAGTCGCGGCAGAGCGCGGGCATGGGTGGTAATTCCCGGGCGAATGGCTACCTGTCCAATATAGTGGGAAACGGTGGCCGGGGCCATGTCATGAGCTTCGAAGGTGCGAAGGTGATGCTCTTTCTGGGCGGCGATCTTCTGGTGATCCGGCGGGATCATACCGAGGGGATTCCGTGGCCGGGGTATCTCGACTTTCCGGGCGGCGGCCGCGAGGGCGACGAGCGCCCCGAGGATTGCGCGCTGCGCGAAACCCGCGAGGAAGTGGGGCTCGAGCTGAGCGAGGAGCTGCTCGAATGGGGACACCAGCACGGCTACGCGGTGTTCTTCGCGGCGCATCTGCCCGCCGACCGCGCACGTGACATCCGGTTCGGTGACGAGGGTTATGGCTGGCAGCTCATGCCGCCCGAGGAATACGCCGCGCGCGAGGATGCGATTCCGCATTTCCGCGCGCTGCTGACCGCCTATCTCGAAGGCCGCGACTGAGACGCAGGGCCCGCGCCGGCGGGCCGCCGTGTCAGGCCGCCCGCATCCAGCGCAGCCACGCGAAGGAATCGTAGGGGTGCGAGCGCGCGGGCGGTTCGCGGAAGGGTCCCTGCGCGGCGCGCGGCATAAGCCGGGCGCGCAGCCCCTCGGAGGAACTTCTCGTCTTCATCGCGTTGGCCAGAAGGCCGCGGCGGACCCGCTCTTCGCTTGCGTCGAGCGGGCTTTGAAAGCTGCTGGCAACCCGCAGCCGGCCTTCATCCGTGTGGAAGGTCACGAGCGCCTCGTAGCACTCTTCACCGGCATTGTAGGTCAGATTGCCGATCTGAGCATGGCTCTGTATCATCGGAAAGTCTCCTGCCTGTTACGCTTCGAGAACGCCGAAAACCGCGCAAGGGTTCCGGAAACCGCTTTCGCGACCCTGTGACCGTCGGCATACTGCCGCCGAATAATGA
>NZ_JAATOS010000399.1:0-3598 GCF_011806505.1 Salipiger sp. HF18
CACGGCCGACCTCGGAGACGATGTAGAGGCCGATGCCCATGGGCGGCGTCGCGATGCCGATCAGCAGGCCGAGCTGGATGATGATGCCGAAGTGCACCCGGTCGATGCCGTAGGCGTCGATGAGCGGCAGCAGGGTCGGCACCAGGATCAGCTTCGCAGGCACCCCCTCGACGACGCAGCCGACGAGGATGATGAAGACCAGCAGCAGAGCGAGGAACACGTTCTTGTTGTCGGTCAGCGCGAAGGTGAAATCCGCAAGCTTCTGCGGCGTCTGGTCGATGGCCAGCAGCCAGCCCATGGCGATGGAGAAGGCGATGATGATCATGATGACGGCGGTCATCATGGCGGTGTCGCTGAGCGCCGCGAAGAAGGCGCGGAAGGTCAGTTCCTTGTACCAGATGCCGATCAGGATGCAGTAGATGCAGGCCAGAACGCCCGCCTCGGTGGCGGTGACGAAGCCGAACATGATCGAGCCGAGGATAATCGCGGGGGCCACCAGCGCAAGGAAGCCGTGCTTGGCGGTGCCCGCCACTTCACGCACGGTGGCCCGGCGCTGGGTGGGGAACTCCTGGAACTGCGCCCGGATACGGACGTAGATCATCAGCGCGAGGCCCACGAGGATGCCCGGGATCAGGCCCGCGAGGAACATCCGCTCGATGGATTGCTGCGCCAGGAAGGCGTAGAGCACGAGGCCGATCGACGGCGGGATGAGCGGGCCGATAACCGACGAGGCCACGGTGATTGCGGCCGCGAAGTCGGGCTTGTAGCCGTTCTCGCGCATGGCCTTGATTTCGATGGCGCCGAGGCCGGCGCAGTCGGCGACGGCGGCGCCCGAGATGCCCGCGAAGATCATCGACGACAGGATGTTCACCTGCGCGAGGCCGGCCTTGAGGTGGCCCACCAGCGCGTTGGCGAAGGCGAAGATGCGCTCGGTCACGCCGGTCGCGTTCATCAGGTTGCCGGCCATGATGAAGAACGGCACGGCGGTGAGCGACGCCTTGTTCACACCCTCGAGCATCTGCTGGGGAATGATCTGCAGCGCGGTCGAGAAATCGGACGTCAGGAAGGTGAGCACCGTGGCGGTGCCGATGGCGATCGAGATGGGCACGCGCAAGAGGATCAGCGCGATGAAGGTGCCGAAGAGGATCCAGGCCATGGGTCAGATTTCCGGATGGTGGTCGGTGACGTTCTCGGGCATGCCGGCCGCCAGCTTCGCGATATCGAGAATGGCGGTCAGCGCCACGAGCGCCGTCGAGATGAAAAGCGGCAGCGACAGGGCGAGACGGGGGAGCTCTACGCCGGTCGGCATGGTGGCACCGTCATAGATGCCGGTGGAGGTCGCGATGACCTTGGGCACCTGCATCAGCAGGACACCGGTCACAATCAGCGTGGCGGCGTCGGAGACGATCCGCGTCACCAGCATCCCGGCCGCACCCATCCGCTCGGCGAGGAAGTCCACGCGCACGTCCTTGAGGCGCGCATAGAGGGCGAAGAAGCCGAAGAAGCTGAGCCAGATGAAGAACACCATGGTCCATGGCCAGATCCAGTAGGCGGCAAGGCCCATCGGGCGCAGGATCATGGTCGCGGTGGTCAGCGCCAGCATCGCCAGCAGGCAGGCGTTGGACAGCCACAGGAAGGCGCCGCCCATCTGCCAGTTCAACCGGTCGAGCCGGTTGAGAGCCCGCTGCAGCGGGCTCTCTGGGGAATATTCGAACGGTGTCACTGGGGGGTGGCCCGCGTCTCTTCGATGGCCGAGAGCAGACCTTCGGGCAGGGCGCCGGCAGCGTCCTGGGCCTCGTAATAGGTCTTCATGGTCTCGACCAGCGGGGCAGTGTCGAGCTCGACGTAGGTGGCGCCGGCATCGACCATGCGCTTGATGCTCTCGTCGGCAACGGAGAACATCAGGTCCTGCGACATCTCGCCGGCCTCGTCATAGGCCTTGAGCAGGCCGGCGCGCGTCTCTTCGTCGAGTGCGTTCAGAGCCTGTTCGTTGACCATGAAGCCGATGGACTGCCAGTACTCGTCCATGCGGGTGATGTAGGGAGCGACCTCGTTGAAGCGCATGGCCTCCACCAGCGCGATGGGCGAGTTCACCGCCTGCACGATGCCCTTCGAGATCGACTGGTAGACCTCGGTCCAGGGCAGGGTGATCACCTCGGTGCCGATGGCGTCCCAGGTCTCGATGGCGCTCTTGCTTTCGTGCATGCGCAGCTTGAGGCCGTTGTAGTCGTCGGCGGTCTCGATCGGCACGTTGGACACGGTCACGCGGAACGGGCCGCGCAGGACGCGGGTCGGGTCGCCCAGCGGACGCACGCCGGACTGCGCGGCGGCGTTGTCGAACCAGCCCTTCACGGTGTCCGAGTTCATGAAGCGGACCCAGTGGTCATAGTCGTCGAAGGCGAAGGCGGGCGTGGTCCAGTCCAGCGCTGGCTCCCACTTCTTCATGTAGCTGTAGCCCTCGGCGTAGATCTGGATGATGTTCGCCTGCAGCTGCTCGAGAACGGCGTTCTCCTTGCCCAGCTGCTCGTTGGGGTAGACGGTGATCTTGAGCTCGCCGCCGGTGTATTCCTCGGTCAGCTCGGCGAATTTCTGGAAGACCTGCCCTTCGGGGCTGTCCACCGGCATCTTGGTGGCCATCTTCCAGGTGGTCTCTGCATGGGCCACGGTGCCCAGCAGCATGGCGAGGCCCGAAGCGAGGCCAAGGATCGTCTTGGTAGTCATTGGAAGTTCCTCCTGGTTGGGGGGTGACCGGCGGTCGGCGCCGCCGGTTCGTGGTTGTTGCGGGGATCAGTCGTGCAGGCCCTTGGCGACGTGGTCGATCACCAGACCCGCGCCGATGGCGGCAAGGCGCTTGACCAGCACGTCGCCGGTCTCGGCCGAGCACAACGTCGGGTTGCAGCCGTAGGCGCCGGTCTCGGTCGCCTCGAGCGCCTCGATGGGCGCCTGGATCTTGGCGCCGTCGTAGACCACCGACGAGAAGCCGCCGATGTCCATGCCCTTGATGGTGCTGCCGGTGGGGGCCTCGCGCACGAGGTCCTTGCGGATCAGGTCGGGGTAGAAGTGCAGGCCGACCGAGGTCAGCGGGTCGCCGCCGTGGCCGGACGAGGCCTTGGCCTTCTCGGCGCCGATGAGCGCGGGAAGCTCGCCGTAGGCCACCTGCCAGAGGTACATCGACGGGATGAAGAGACCCGCCTTCTGGCGCCAGCGCAGCGCCACCTCGGTGATCGCAGGGACGTTGCCGCCATGGCCGTTGACGATCATGATCTTGCGGATGCCGTGACGGTTGAGGCAGCCGAACATGTCGTCGAGGATGCCGCAGAGCGTCGCGTGGCTGATCGAGATGCCGCCGTGGCTCGATTCGAAATAGTCCTTGCCGCCGAAGGGGATGACGGGCGCCACGAATGTGGACACGCCGCCTTCGCGCGCGGCCTTGGCAATCTCCATCGCCATCAGGTCGGCGGCGAGGTAGTCGCCCATCGGCGCGTGGATGCCCTGGTCTTCGAGCGAGCCCATGGGCAGCAGCACCACGGCCTCGGAGGTGAGTTCCTGCCGTGCCTCTTCCGAGGTCAGCTCTGCCATTCGGATCTTGTCGATCATC
>NZ_JAATOS010000400.1:0-3577 GCF_011806505.1 Salipiger sp. HF18
TCTAATGAGCGCGCCATGGATATTTCGCTGACCAATTCCCGCACCCGGAAGAAGGAGCCGTTCAGGCCCATCGACCCCGAGCACGTGCGGATCTACGTCTGCGGACCCACGGTCTATGACCGCGCCCACCTCGGCAACGCCCGCCCGGCCATCGTCTTCGACGTGCTCTTCCGGCTGATGCGCGAGGTCTACGGCGCGGACCACGTGACCTACGTGCGCAACTTCACCGACGTCGACGACAAGATCAACGCGCGGGCGAAGGAGAGCGGCCGGAGCATCGGCGAGATCACCGCCGAGACCACGCAATGGTATCTCGACGATATGGCCGCGGTGGGGGTGATGGAGCCCACCCACATGCCCCGCGCGACGCAGTACATCGGGCAGATGGTGGCGATGATCTCGGAGCTGATCGAGAAGGGCCACGCCTACGAGGCCGAGGGCCACGTGCTCTTCGCGGTCGAGAGCTACACGGCCTATGGCGCGCTCTCGGGCCGCTCGGTCGACGACATGATCGCCGGCGCCCGGGTCGAGGTCGCGCCCTACAAGCGCAACCCGATGGATTTCGTGCTGTGGAAGCCCTCCGAGCCCGACCTTCCGGGCTGGGACAGTCCCTGGGGCCGCGGTCGCCCGGGCTGGCACATCGAGTGCTCGGCCATGGCCGAGGAGCTGCTCTGGAAGACGCCGCTCGAGGAAGGCCGCCTGTCCGAGGCCGCGCTGGCGCATCCGCATCTCTTCGACATCCACGGCGGCGGCAACGACCTCACCTTCCCGCACCACGAGAACGAGATCGCCCAGAGCTGCTGCGCCAACGGCGTGGAGCGCATGGCGCAGACCTGGCTGCACAACGAGATGCTGCAGGTCGAGGGCAAGAAGATGTCCAAGTCGCTGGGCAATTTCTTCACCGTGCGGGACTTGCTCGACGGTCATGACGGCCTGCCCGGCGTCCCGGGCGAGGTGATCCGCTTCGTCATGCTTTCGACGCATTACCGCAAGCCGATGGACTGGACGGCGGAGAAGGCCCGCGAGGCCGAGGCCACCCTGCGCAAGTGGCGCGCCATGGTCGACGGCCTCGACGCGGGCCGAGCTACACAAGCTCGCGGGCGCTGGCGATGCTGCTGCGCTGAAAGCGGGCGCGGGCCTTCTCGGGCTGCTGACGCCGGAACTGGGTGACTGGGCCGCGGTGTCCGTCGATCTTACGGCGCTGGCCGACCGGCTGGCGGGGGCGCGGAGCGCGGCGATGGAGAGCAAGGATTTCTCCGAGGTCGACCGGCTCAAGACCGCGCTGCTCGCGGCGGGGGTCGAGGTGCGGATGTCGAAGGCGGGGGTCGAGCTGCTGCCCGGCGCCGGGTTCGACGCGGCCAAGCTGGAGGGGGTGTGATGACCGTCTGCGAACGTGCCCCTGACGGGCGCCGGAGGGGGGCTGTCTGCCCCCCGCTCGGGCAAGCCGAGCCCCCCCGAGGATATTTCGTGCCAATGGATGCGAGGGCGTGGAGATGACGGAGAAACTTTACCTCTACGACACCACGCTGCGCGACGGGCAGCAGACGCAGGGGGTGCAGTTCTCGACCGCCGAGAAGCTGCGCATCGCGGCGGCGCTCGACGGGCTCGGGGTGGATTACATCGAGGGCGGCTGGCCGGGGGCGAACCCCACGGATTCTGCCTTCTTCGACGAGGTCGGCGCCACGCGCGCGGTGATGACCGCCTTCGGCATGACCAAGCGGGCCGGGCGCTCGGCCGAGAACGACGACGTGCTGGCGGCGGTGCTGAACGCCGGGACGCAGGCGGTGTGCCTCGTCGGCAAGACCCATGACTACCACGTCACCGCGGCGCTTGGCATCGAATTGCCGGAGAACGTCGAGAACATCCGCGCCTCGGTCGCGCATATCGTGGCCCAGGGCCGCGAGGCGCTGTTCGACGCGGAGCATTTCTTCGACGGCTGGAAGGCGAACGCGCCCTATGCGCTCGAGTGCCTGCGGGCGGCGTTCGAGGCTGGCGCGCGCTGGATCGTGCTCTGCGACACCAACGGCGGCACGCTGCCGCACGAGGTCTACGGCATCGTCAAGCAGGTCATCGCGGGCGGCATCCCCGGCGACCGGCTCGGCATCCACACCCACAACGACACCGAGAACGCGGTGGCGGCGACGCTGGCGGCGGTGGACGCGGGCGTTCGGCAGGTGCAGGGCACGCTCAACGGCCTCGGCGAACGCTGCGGCAACGCCAACCTGACCTCGCTGATCCCGACGCTGCTGCTCAAGGAGCCCTATGCCAGCGCCTATGACATCGGCGTCAGCCGCGCGGCGCTGGAGGGGCTGACCCAGACCAGCCGGATGCTCGACGAGGTGCTGAACCGCGTGCCGATGCGGCAAGCGCCCTACGTGGGGTCCTCGGCCTTTGCCCACAAGGCGGGCCTGCACGCGAGCGCGATCCTCAAGGACCCCTCGACCTACGAGCACATCGAGCCTTCGGCGGTGGGCAACCGCCGCGTCATCCCGATGTCGAACCAGGCCGGGCAGTCGAACCTGCGCCGCCGGCTCGCCGAGGCGGGGCTCGAGGTCGGGAAGGGCGATCCGGCGCTGGCCCGGATCCTCGAGACCATCAAGGCGCGCGAGGCCGAGGGCTACACCTACGACACCGCGCAGGCGAGCTTCGAGCTGCTGGCGCGCGAGGAGTTGGGGCGGTTGCCGGACTTCTTCGAGGTCAAGCGCTACCGGGTGACCATCGAGCGGCGCAAGAACAAGTACGACCGCATGGTGTCGCTGTCCGAGGCGGTGGTCGTGGTGCGCATCGACGGCGACAAGAAGCTCTCGGTGTCGGACAGCCTCGACAACGAGGGCCACGACCGCGGTCCGGTGAACGCGCTCGCCAAGGCGCTGGCCAAGGATCTCGGGCCCTACCAGGAGGTGATCGACGACATGCGCCTCGTCGACTTCAAGGTGCGCATCACCCAGGGCGGCACCGAGGCGGTGACGCGGGTCATCATCGACAGCCAGGACGGCGCCGGGCGGCGCTGGCAGACGGTGGGTGTGAGCGCCAACATAGTCGACGCCTCCTTCGAGGCGCTGCTCGACGCGGTGCGCTGGAAGCTGATCCGCGACTGCGGGGAGGCCGGCAAGGCATGACGCTGCCGCCCGGGTTCGTGGCGCTCTATGCGCGGCTGGACCGGCAGGGGCCGGGGCTGGCCGGAGATGCGCTCTGGGCGCTGGAGGTGTTGGGGGTCGCGGGCGCGGTGCGGGTCTGCGACGCGGGCTGCGGCACCGGCGCCGATTGCGCGACGCTGGCGCGGGCGCTGCCCTCGGGAGAGGTGGAGGGGATCGAGGCGATTCCCGCCTTCGTGGCGGCGGCCTAGGCGCGGCTTTGGGGCTTGCCCAATGCGCGGGTCTCGGTGGGCGACATGGCGGCGCTCTCGGGGCCCTAAAACCTGATCTGCTCCGCGGGCGCGATCTATTTCCTCGGCGTCACCGAGGGGCTGCGCGGCTGGCGGGGGGGCGCTGGCCCCGGGCGGGGCGGTGGCCTTCTCGCAGGGCGTGTACCTGGGCGGGGACGAGCCGCAGGCGGTGCGCGACTTCTGGGCGGGCGA
>NZ_JAATOS010000039.1:0-19288 GCF_011806505.1 Salipiger sp. HF18
GCACCAGTCGGGCATCGTCTTCCCGCAGGCCTCGGTGCGCAGCTCGATCCTGTCGGTGGGGCCCGGGGCCGAAGGGCTGCCGCCGGCGCTGCACACCGCCGCCGTCTCGATCACCCGACGCGGCGACGGGACGCACACGCTGGCGATCTCGGGGCGCAGCAACCTCGATCCCACGCCCGGGGCGATCCGCGGGGCCAAGCATTTCCTGCCGATGTTCGCCAAGCGCTGGCGCGCGCTGTCGCTGGGTGGCCTTCAGGCCTGGAAGGCCGGCTTCGAGACGCGCGAGATCTGGGCGCTCGACCGCGAGACGCCGATGGAGCGGATGCGCATCCTCGACCCCAAGCCGTCCGAAATCCTGGTCAGCGAAGCCCTCGCCCGCGCCCGCAAGCTGCTTCCTGCGCTCGAGAATGTGCCGGTGCAGGCCAAGTGGGCGGGCTATATCGACAGTACCCCCGACGGCGTGCCGGTGATCGATACGGACATCGGCATCCCCGGGCTGACGCTGGCGGCGGGGCTCTCGGGCCACGGCTTCGGCATCGGGCCGGGGGTCGGGCATCTGGTGGCGGACATGCTGATCGGGCGCGAGCCGATCACCGACACGGCGCAGTACAAGCTGAGCCGTTTCGAAACCTCGCAATGGGGACGGGTGGCGAAATTCTGACCTCACGCCGCGAACCTCGCGATCGACATCGCCGCGACAGGCGTCGTGCTGGTGCCGGTCGCGATCAGCTCGGCCATGGTGTCGCCGGTGCCGGGCCCGAGCTGGAAGCCGGTCTCCGTTTTCTCGACCTGGGGCTCGCCGGCATGGGCGATGATCTGTGCCCCGGCGCGGGAAGCTGCCTCGGTGAAGGCGGGGGCGACCAGCCGCGGGTTGGCGCTGCCGTCGCGGGGCGAGAAGCTGGCGCCGATCGCCGAGGGGCCGAGGTCGGGAAAGCGGCGTCGGATCTCTGCGGGCTCCGCTGGTCGAGCTCTGGCCTCAAGGGCCGCGCGGCCTCGGCAAAGCGCAGCATGTCGGCGCGCGAGGTCTCGCCGAGAATCAGCCGCCGGTGACCGGTGGCGCGGAATTCGACGTCGCGGCCGAGCAGTTCCTCGGCACGGCTCCAGAGGTCGAGCGCGCGCTTCGCCAGCGGCAATTGCTCGAGCGCCCGGCCGGTGCGGCGGATGTTGCCAAAGGAGGCAACGGTGGCCCCGGTACCGACATGGCCGCGCTCGATCAGGCGCACGCGGATGCCGCGCCGCGCATTCCGCCTTCGTCAAGGAGACGCAGGATTTCACCGTCATGCTGATGGACCGCGCGGGCGACACATTCGCCGTGCCGATGGAGCTGGGCGCGACCTGGTATCCGGGGCTGACCTATGGCCGCGCCATCGACGTGGTGGACGAGGAATACCGCCCCGGCGACGTCGCCTTCACAAATGATCCCTACTCGGGCCACGTGGCCACCCACGCGCCCGACACCCACCTCTGGAAGCCGGTCTTTTCGGAGGGCGAGATCGTCGCCTGGACCGGCGGGCACATCCACAACACCGACATGGGCGGCGCGGTGCCCGCCTCGCTGTCGCGCTCGCTGACCGAGATCCATCAGGAGGGTCTGCTTCCCGCCGATGAAACTGGTGCGCGAGGGGGTCTTCGACGAGCAGATCATGGGGATCATGTCGACCAACGTGCGCAAGCCCGCGCTCAACATCGGCGACATCAAGGCGCTGGTCGGCGCGCTCGGCACCGGCGAGCGCAAGGTGCATGCGATGATCGAGCGTTTCGGCCGTCGCGGTTTCCCGTCGGGTGTCGCGGCGCCGAAGGAGCAGGCCGAGGCGCAGGCCCGTGCGATCCTCTCGGAGCTCCCCGATGGCAAATATGTCGTCGCCGATTACGCCGCCGAGGACAGTGACGAGGCCAACCCCTGCCGCCTGAAGCTGACGCTGACCAGCCGCGGCGACGAGGCTATCCTCGACTTTACCGGCTCGGACCCGCAGTTGGCATCGTCGCTCAACGTGCCCTCGGGCGGCGATCCGCTGTACACCATTCTGCTCGTGGGCGTCTACTACGTGCTCTACACGCTGAACCTGCGCATCCTGCTGAACACCGGCCTGAGCCGCCCCTTCACCTGCATCGCGCCCGAGGGCACAGTGCTGAACCCGGTCGCCCCGGCGGCGGTCGGCCTGCGCTCGGTGATCTTCGGCGCCTTCGTTCAGGCGATCCCCGACCGAATGCCGGTCGCGCCGGCCGGCAACAACTGCATCGTCAACGTGATGACTCGCGACGAGCGCAGCCAGAAGGCGGTGAACCCGGGGGTCGGCGGGCGGCGGCGGGGCAGGGGGGCGAGGTCCTCTGTCGGCGCGCCGTTCTCGCGCGAGGGCAGCTACTACCAGCCGACGCTGATCGCCGGGGTCACGCAGGACAACCCGGCGGTGACTGAGGAAATCTTCGGCCCCGTCGCCACCTTCCAGACCTTCGAGGGCGAGGAAAAGGCCATGGCGCTGGCCGCCCATCCGACCTACGGGCTGGCCGCTGGCCTCTTCACCCGCGATGTCAGCCGGGCGCTGTGCCTGTCGCGGCGGCTCGAGGCCGGGACCGTCTGGATCAACCGCTATGGCCGCTCGCGCGACCACATCCTGCCGACCGGCGGCTGGAAGGCCTCGGGCCTCGGCAAGGACCTCGGCCGCGAGGCCCACCTTGCAAACCGGCGCAGCAAGTCCGTACTGATCGACCTGTGAATTGAGGAGCTTTCCATGAAGACCTATAACCTTGCCCTGATCCCCGGTGACGGGATCGGCGTTGACGTGACCGATGCCGCGATGGAAGTGCTGGGCGCCGCCGCCAAGGGGCGTTTCGCCTTCGACACCACCTCCTTCCCGTGGTCCTGCGAGTATTACCTCGAGCACGGCCGGATGATGCCCGCGGACGGCATCGAGACGCTGCGCGGCTTCGATGCGATCTACCTCGGCGCCGTGGGCTGGCCGGCGACGGTGCCGGACTCGGTGTCGCTGCACGGGCTGCTGCTGCCGATCCGCAAGGCCTTCAACCAGTACGCCAACATCCGCCCGCACCGGCTTCTCGCCGGGGTCGAGGGGCCGTTGAAGGCGGAGGGCTTCGACATTCTCTGCATCCGCGAGAATACCGAGGGCGAATACTCCGGCGCCGGTGGCCGCGTGCATGAGGGCAAGGACAACGAGGTGGCGGTCGAGACCTCGGTCTTCACCCGTGCCGGGGTCGAGCGCATCCTGCGCTTCGGCTTCGAGCAGGCGCGCAGCCGCCGGGGGCACCTGACCTCGGTGACCAAGTCCAACGCCCAGAAATACTCGATGGTGTTCTGGGACGAGGTGACGCGCGAGCTGGCCGCCGAGTATCCCGATGTCACCGTCAGCCACATGCACATCGACGCCATGGCCGCCAAGATGGTGATGGCGCCGCAGGATCTCGACGTGGTGGTCGCCTCGAACCTCTTCGGCGACATTCTCACAGACCTCGGCGCCGCCATTCAGGGCGGGCTCGGCTTTGCGGCCTCGGCCAACATCAACCCCGACCGCAGCGCTCCCTCGATGTTCGAGCCGGTGCACGGCTCGGCGCCCGACATCGCCGGCAAGAACATCGCCAACCCGATCGCCGCCATCTGGTCGGTTGCGAAGATGCTTGACCACCTTGGCGAGGCCGAGGTCTCGGCCGCCGTGCTTTCCGCCATCGAGGCTGCGACCGCCAAGGGCATCGGCATTCGCCCCGGCCTGAACACCACCGATGAGATCACCGCAGCCGTCATCGCCGCCCTGGAGGCCTGAGACATTACCCTTCACACCGCCTTTGCCGCCGACATCCGGACAAGCCTCACCGATCCCGACCTCTTCCGCGAGGCGGCGCCTCCATCGTGCGCTGGTTCGCCGAGGAAGCCCGGCGGATCAACGGCCACATCATCCCCTCGCCGGAGCCGGGCAAGAAGATCTTCGCCATGAAGGAGCCGGTGGGCGTCTGCGCGATCATCACGTCGCGGAACTTCCCCAATGCGATGATCAACGCCGCCGCAATCAGCAAGATCACCGCCCACGTCGAGGACGCGCTGGCCAGGGGTGCAAGCCGCGCCACGGCCACGCGCGATCTGCCCGCGCAATTCGCCGTCCCGGTGGTGCTGACCGGCGCCACACAGGAGATGCGCCTCGCTTCCGAGGAAACCTTCGGCCCGGTCGCTCCGATCTTCCGCTTCGAGACCGAGGAGGAGGCACTGGAGATCGCCAATGGCACGCCCTTCGGCCTTGCGGCCTATTTCTACACCACCGACATGGCCCGCGCCTTCCGCTTCGGCGAGGCGCTGGAAGCAGGACTGGTGGGGCTGAACACCGGTGCGGTAAGCCACGCCGAGGCGCCCTTCGGCGGGGTGAAGGCCTCGGGTCTCGGTCGCGAGGACGCGCGGGAAGGGATCGAGGAATACCTCGAGACCTAGGCCTTCCACTTCGGCGGGCTGTAACACCTGGCAACACCTCGCCCACGGGCCCTCATCGCTGAAGTCAGCGATGCAGTGCGGAGCGGGCCAGATGCGGGATCGACGGCTGAAGGGCATAGAGACAGTCGTCCGGCGGCAGCAGCATATGCCTTCGGAATGTGACGATCGTCGCCGCCTCGGCCTCGCTGGGAACGGTCGGGCGCGGTTCCTTCGGACCAGCCTGAAGATCCTCGGCCGTCTCAAGCGTGCGCCACGTCGCGACCGTCTTTGGGTTCGTCGAAAAAACGACTCACTGGATCGTTTTCCGATCCTTCTCACTCCCGAGGTCCGGCTTGGCGCCGCGAGAGAGTCTTGCCCCTTTCGGGCTCAGTCTTCGCATGACCCTGCCGGGCAGTGGATCGCTGTATTGCAGCTCGGATGGCGTGCGTGCCCTCTCATGGTTTGCTGCGCAAACCACTGCCGGGTGGCAGTGCGTGGCGCTGCAGTGACGAGTTTGTCCCATAGGGCCGCCTTCCATTCCAACGAATGGATCGCACCATCAAACCATGGGATCAAACACCTGAGGCCAGGGGTGATCCTCGCTTCTCAGATGCGACGAATCGGCCTAGGCTCATTCAAATTGCCTTCAATTCTTATTCTTTCCGAGCGCCAATCCCTGGCATTTCCTGGCTTCCTGTTTGATGTTCCGCGCATTACCGACCCTCTGGATCGCCGCCTGTGCCGCGCTTTTCGCGGCAGCCCAGGCTGTCGCCTGCTCCGCCATCGACTTCACCGAGCTACCGCTTCCGCAGGACTCGCGGCCGCCCGCGGTACGGGCGCTTCTGGCGGCCTATCCCGACCTGATGCTCTCGCCGGACGGGGCCGCGATCTCGCACGATGGCGCGAACTGGTTGCCGCTGGGAACCGCGCGGGACATTGGGCCGCGGCAGGCGCTGGTCGATGCCAGCCCGATGGACCAGTTCCTGCAGACCTATCCGCTCGGCTCGTCGCCCGAGGCGCTGGAGCAACGCACCGCGCCGTTCTTCGATCCGGGCCGGTTCCGCAACACGCCGCTCTTCGCGATGCTCTGGTTCTCGTCGGAGGCGGCGGCGCGCAACAGCCTCGTCCGGGTCGGGTTCTCCGGGCTTTCGGACGGCGCCGTGATGGTCACCTCGCACCGCGGGGTCGATTGCCAGCTGCGTGCCGTGGTTGCCCGGCTCGATGGTGGCTCCGGCGCGGTGAAAGCCGCTTTCCGCACGCCCGGCGGCGGGTTCAACTGGCGCCGGATCAGCGGCACCGACCGGCTGAGCGCCCACAGCTACGGCATCGCCGTCGATCTCAATGCCGACCTCGGAGGCTACTGGCGCTGGTCAGGGGCCACCGAGGGACAGGTAGGGGCCTATGACAACCGCATCCCGCCCGAGGTGATCGAGGCCTTCGAGGCCTACGGCTTCATCTGGGGCGGCAAGTGGCACCATTTCGACGGCATGCACTTCGAATACCGACCCGAGCTCATCCTGCACTCCCGCATTGCAGCAAATACGAGGTAACCGAATGCCCGATTTTCTTCGCAAGAGCATGGCACTTGGACTGGCGCTGGCGCTGTCCCTCGGCATCGGAGCAGAGGCGCAGGAGGTGCTGGGCCGCTACACCGCCATGATCACCTCGTCCGACCACTACAATTCCGGCGGTCGGCCGCTGAGCCAGCCAGGCCAGATCCTTGCGCAGGAGCGGGCGAATTACCATCGCTTCGGGATCCGTCAGCCCGAGGACTCGAGCGACGGGGTCTTCGGCGATCGCACGATGCGCGCGGCATTGCCCGACATGCTGTCACGCGGAGAGATGAAGAACGATGCGCGCGCCCTCGTGATGGGGGGCGGCCTCGTTTCGGTCGAGATCATCGGCCGGGGAGGCCGGCCTTACGCTTTGCGGGTGACCTCGGGAACGGGGGACGGCCCCGGTGGCGCCCCTGGGATGTCTTCCGCCGCGGCGCAGCTCGACGGGCGCTGGAGCTTCATCCGGACGCCGGGCAGCAGCGCGGCGATGGCGCAGACGGTCGACCCGGTTGCCCGCGTGGCGCTGGAGTGCGCCCGGCCGACGAGCGGTGCCGCGCTCTCCGGGATGCTGACGCTCCGGGTCGTGGCGCCTGCTGCCGCCACGCTGCCGACGGGACCTGTCGCGCTTTCGGTGTTTGTCGACGCGGCGATGCAGGGAAACCTGACGATGTCCGCCCATGCCGGTGTCCTGACCGGGACGCTCCCGGTGGGCGCACCGCTGGTCGCGGCGCTCGTCAGCGGCACCCGCCTGAGCCTGTCGACGGGGCAGACACCGGTGGTCGAGGCCGGGCTGTCCGGCAGCTCTGCGGCGCTGGCAATGCTCATGGAGTTCTGTGCGACCCCGGCCGAAGCGCCTCTGAGCGCCGCGCTCATGGCCGCGCCCGAGGTTCCGGCGCCCTTTGCGGGCGGCGCGGCGCCGGTTGCGGGGGGCGATGGCACCGCGCCGATGGCGGTCGCCGTCGCGGCGGCTCCGGCCCCGAGCGCGCCGATCGAGCGCGGGCTCGAGGGCGAGGAAGCCGTCGGCAGCCAGCTCGGCATCTGGCTTCTCGGGCAGCGGCCGTCGCTGATACGCAATCCGAGCTTCAACCTGAGTTTCCCGCTTCCGGCGGGCTATCCGGAATACGTGCGGCCGGTCCATCCCGGCCGCCTGAACCTGCAGGAAGCCTACGAGTTCAACGCGATGGTCGAGCAGACACGCCGCGACTATCTGGAAGGAATCGCCGCGCGGGCCGCGTCCGAGACGATCCCGGAGCATATCACCCTGAAGGTGCCGGCGCGGTTATTGCGGCGCGAGCCGGGCAAGCCGAACGAGCTTCGACTCGCAGGCTTCGGAAAGCTTCTCGTGAATCACGATCTCCAGCCGTCGATCCCGGCGGCGCTGCGGACGCTGCAGATGGACGTCGGCAACAAGATGGCGCGGGTGTTCCTGCGGGAAAGCGCACCCCTGCCGCTGCCGCTGCCCGATGAGCTTCGCGCGATGGACCCGCCGCCCGACCCCACCGGGCGCCCCGGGAACGAACTTTTCCCCGCCGACGAAATCTTCCTGCGCGTCACGCTGGCCCTGTCCGACCCGCAGGTTCTGCTGCCCAACGACGTGGAGCGCGCGGGGGTCAACCGCGGACCCGCGGCGGAGATCCGTGCGCAGGTGCTCGAGGCCAGACTCTTCCGCAAACCCCGCACGCGCAGCAACGAGCCGCCGGCGCCGGAGACCCTGCTGGCAAGCTGGCGGCGCGACGCGGCGACGGCGACAGCCGGGTCCGCGAACCTCAAGACGCTCGAAGCCTTCGCGGGGACCTATGCCTCGGGGGTCGAGGACGGGCGCCTTCTGAGCCTGTCGAACTGGTATCTGGAAGCGACCGGCGCGCCGCGCACCCTTGGCCCGATGGGCGTCGCGCCCGACGTCGCGGCGCATCACGCCGATCTGATCATCCGGGCGAACGCGGTGCTCGAACGCACCCCGGACCGCGCGTTCGCACCCGACCTGTTGCAAATGCTGCTGGAGCAGCTCGTCGATCCGCTCTCGCGCGATGGCATGGTCCCGCCCGGGTTCTTCGGCGAACGCGGCAGTCTCAACGAGATCACGCAGGCCAAGATCCTGAAGGAGGCGCAGCCCAAGCTTGCCGACTACATCCGGGCCCGCGCGCCCGAGCTGCCCCTGCCCGTGCGCTCGCGCGGGATCGCCCAGTTGGGGAACTACGACATCGGCGCAGAGGTGTTTTCCTATGCTCTGCGGCCCGAAGAGCTGACCTACCTGCCGACACCGTCGCGGAACCGCAGCCTCGACGGGGCGCTCGACGGGCTTGGCGACGCGCTGGCCGTGCCACTCGGCACCGCCGAGGCGCTTCTGACCCAGCTGGAGCAGGATGCAATGCCCGGACGCAGCGTGCCCGCGCGGCTCGACATGCGGCTCGTCTCGGCGCGGGCGGTGCCGCAGACCGGCGGGCCCATCACGCTGGACGAACTTCAGCGTGTCGTGCTGACCTGGGAGCCGGAGACGCTGCAGATCACCGCCGACATGGAGGGCCGGCAGCCGCTCATGACGCGCGATTTCGCCCCGAAGGCCACCGGGGGCGCAGAGGCCCTGCCGGTGCCGGACGAGGTCTACGCCACCACCGCCGAGACGATCCTCGGCGCCTGGGCCTCGCGCCACGGCACGCCGGAGGAGCTGGCCCGCAACCTCGCCTCGAGCAGGGAGTTCCGCCGCCGGATGGGTCAGGTGCCGCAAAGCGTCATCGATGCCCGCGCGCTCGAGGAAGCGCAGCGCGTGATCGCCTCGGCACCGGACAGTTTCTGGATCGGGCTCGCGGTGCAGATGGGCGACTACGACGCCGCAGGCCAGCGGATCCCGCTGAGCGACGTCGCCGTCTTCCCGATCCCCAGCCGCATGGGCGAGAACATCGACGGGGTGCCGGGGCTGCGTTTTGCCAAGAGCGCCGCCTTCGACCACCTGCCCGCCACGCCCGCCGAATACGAGCTGATCACCAGCATCGACGGCCCGCGCAATGCGCTGCTCTTCGCCCATGTCACCCTCGCGGAGGAGCAGGACCGCCGCCGCGGCCTCGAGCTGATGCGGCCCGACCGGCTGCTGTTCCTGCGCGAAGACGGCAACGGCGGCGTGAGCGTGGTGCTGTCGAAGCAGCTGGAAGCCGCCCCGCGGCTCGGACTCGCAGTGCCCGCCGCAGCAGCCGCTTCCGCCGTTCCGGCGGCCGTGGCGCCGGCACCGGCGGACGCCTCCGGCGCGGCAACGGCTGTGCCCACATTCTCCGGTCCCGTGCCCGCCTTCACGACGCCGGATGCCCTTTTGCTGGATGGCGAGGGTCTCGATCTGCTGGCGCTGTCGCTTCAACCGGATATCTACGATGCCCGCGCCTTCCGGCGCATGCTGGTCGAACGCGTCGCCCTCGAGCGCAGGGGCCAGAAGACGGGGAACACCCCGCAATGGGGGCCGTTCTTCGCGAACCCGGAGCTCGAGCTGTCCCCGGCGCTGGTCGAGGGGCTGCTCCCGGCCTTCGCCGCGTGGAGCGCCGCCCGTGCCGCCGCGCTGCCCGAGCGGATGCGGCTGTCGGTGGGGCTGTCCGGACCGCACCCGGAAACCGGTTGCCGGGAGGCGCGGCCGCTGCCGCAGTCCTACGTCGCCGATCGCGCCGCCGTCGCGCAGATCGAGCAGATCCTGCCCGGCGCGATGCCGCAGGCGCCGGTGTCCCCCGCCAGCGACGCAACCAAGCCCGGCGGCCCGCCGCTGCACGTGGTGGTGGGGCGACCGTCTCACCCGTCGGGCGCCGGGGGAGCTTCGGAATGCGATTTCATCGAACTTCGCGGAACGTCGAGCGACCTGTCGACCGCCCGCACCGGGATCGACGCCGGAGCGGCACCCTATGTCGATGCGCTGGTGCTGGCGGAGACGCCGCTGGTCGCGCGGGTGACTCCCTCGGGTCCGCAGGCCATCGACTACCTGCTCAGCGCGGCGGACGTGAGCCTGCAGCCGCTGACGCCCGGACCCGGCGACCAGCCCGGCCTGCGCGGCGTGCTGGTGATCCGGGCCGGGGTGACGGCCGTGGAGACCTGGCAGTTCGACAAGACCACGCGCGGGGTGGTCCGGGCCGAGCGCTACGAAGAGGACGCCTGGCAGAGCCTGCTGCCGTCGCGGGACACCTCCTCCTACGACATCCTCGGGCTGCGCCTCGGCGCGCCGCTGTCCGAGGTCGAGACCATGGTGGCCGGGCGGATGCCGGACGCGGTCCGCCATGTCTCGCCGCCGGTGGCGAAGGCGGGGATCTACGACCATGCCCTGGGCTTCAGCGGCCCCGACCGCCGCGAGGTCATCCTGTCGATTTACGACCCGTCAGACGAGGCCAAGGGCGCCGTCGCGCTCATGCGCTATCGTTACCTGCCGCCAGGCACCGCGACGGTCGACGCGGTCCGCAAGGCGGTGACGGACAAGTACGGCCCGCCCGACCGCGAGAACGGCGACGCCCTGGCCTGGGGCGTCCCTTCGAAGGAGCTCGACCCGAACGAGGTCTGCGGCGGCCACAAGACCCTGCGCGGCAGCAACGCCCTGCGGCTTGCGCCGGAAAAGACCCGGGAAGAGATCATCGCGCAATCCCCGGACGGGAGCTACCTGCAACCGGAATGGGGTTACTACGGCTGGCCCTCGGCCTTCGCCGACTACGCGGAGTACCAGCGCGCGCAGGCCGAGCCCTATTGCGGTCCGGTGGTCCTGGCCCGGATCCGCAGCGATGCCTACGAGGCGGGATCGGTCGACCTGACGGTCTGGCTTCTCGACAAACCCGAGGCCGAACGCCGCGCCGCCGCGGCGGCCGAGACGGCGGAGGCGCCGGAACTCGACATGGACCTCTGATCGCCGCGGGCGGCGGTCACCGGCGATCCGGCCCGCCCGCTGACCGCCCGCTGATCCGCAACCGTGCCTCTCGGAGCCGGCGTCGCGAAGATCAGGTCCCCGCCTTCGCTGCGGCGGCGCCGCGCGTCTCTCCGGCACAAGCGTGGATTGCAGCTCTGCGACCGGTACCCCCGCGTTTCACCGGCGGGCACGCGGAGCCATGCCAAACACTCGTGCCTCAGGTCCAGCCTCCGGGGCCGCGGATCAAAATGGGCAGGGCGCTCCGGCGTGACCGTTCGGTCTCACAAAGACCCTCCGGCGGTCGATCCACGGCAGGCCACAACGCGGCGGATGGAAGATGCCGGATCGGTGGTGTAAGCGATTCTTGCGGAAGCCACTGCCGCGGCCTGATCAACGAGGCCGCCCGGGGGGCTTCAGACTGGTCATGGGGAAGGAACCGAAGCGTGTCGTCATTGTCCTTGTGTGGGGTCTCGAAAACCCGCGTGTCTGCCCTCAGGCTTTGCGCCACGGGCATTGTCCTGACCCTGACCCTGGCCGCCTGTGGCGGTGGCGGCGGTGGGGGCAGTTCGTCCGGAGGCAACGCCCCGGCCGCCGGGAAGGACATCGACACCCCGGCCTTCGAGACCTACTCGACCGATCACAACGGCTATTCCCGGGTGCGGCTGCAAACCGGCACCGACGCCGGGGACAACGCGATCCTCGGGCAGTTCGACGATGCCAACCCGGACAGCCCGAGCGGGTATCGCAACCTGATCGCCCAGACCGAGGCGCGCTTTGTCGAGAACATGACCATCGAGGTCATCGCCGAGGTCTCGGGCTCGGGCGACGACGAGAAGATCGAGCGCATCCTGCGACTGACCGCGGATCAGGCGCCGTTCGACAACGTCGACCGGGACGGCAACCTCATTGCCTCGGGGCAGTACTATTTCCGGGGCGGGGCCGAGGTCTATGCCAGCGTCGATGGCGGAAGCCTGCAGCGCGGCGTCGGCGATCTTGAGAACATGATCGTCGATTTCGACAGCGAGACGGTGACGATCAACATCCGGACGCCCTACGATCCCGCCGCAGGGTCCGAGATCGAGACCGCGATTCAGGCCTCGAACCTGTCTCTCAACGTGCTGACCGGCGCCTTCGGCGGGACCGTCGAGATGACCTCGCGCTCCGCCGACACCGGCCAGCTTCTCTCGTCGACGGGACAGCTGCGCGGCAACCTCAACGGGGACGAGGAAGGCCTGTCGCGCCTCGTCGAGAACATGACGACCTCGGGGCTCTTCACCGCGGGGAGCGATGGCGACCGGCTGCGGGCTGACGGCGTCTTCTGGGGCAGCCAGCTCAACTATGGCGACTAGGCGCCGGCTCGCGGCGCTGCTGTCCTGCCTCCTCGCCATCGCCCCGCAGGTGGTGGCGGCGCAGGCGACGGACCTGTCGTTGCGGGACCTGACGCAACTGGTGACCTCCGAGAGGCTGCGGACCTACGCGCTGGCGCGCGGGCTGGTTTCGGGCGGACCGGATCTTGGCACCGCGCTCGATCTCAAGCAGCTGCTGCGCCGGCAGGGCTTCTACCTCGAGGACACCGGCTGGCAAAGGCTCGTGGCCGAGCAGGCGCTTTATCCCCAGATCAGCTACATCCCCAACATGAACGGCGGCTCGCCCAACGAACGGCTGGAGTTTGGCGACCTGACCTTCCGTCTGCGCGACGACCTCGTGGCGCGTGGTGGCTTCGCGGTCGGCGCCACCTACGACGGTGTTCTCCGCTACGGCTGGGACAGCGGGCGGTATGTGCAGCTTCAGGCGCAGCTGGGTGGGCTCTACGCGCCGGAGCCCGACCTGGGCACGACCCGTGCGCGGCTTGCGCTCTGCTCCCGCAACCACGTGAGGGAATGGCAGTTCCTCGACCTCTGCCTGACCCACTACGAAGATCGGCGTGAGCTTCAGGACGTGACGCGGGACGAGGCGCGGCTCGGCGTCAGCACGCTCTTCGAGAGCGGGGCGAACCGCCACGAGCTTGGGCTGTCGCTGACCCGCCAGCGCATCGACGAGCGCTATCGCAGCCTTGCGGAGATCGGTCTCGAGTCGGTCTGGGCGGGCTCCGCGACACGGCTTTCGCTCGAGTACGGCACGCCGACCGGGGATGAGACCGGCGCCTTGCTGACCGCGGCGGGCGAGATCCGGTGGCCGGTCGCCGGACAGGTGGTCGGGCTCGGGCTGTCGCTCTCGCGCTCGCCCGAGACGATGTTCCTGGGAGACGCCCGGCGCGATCGCAGCCTCGGCGTGACCGGCCTGCTGGCCATCGACGGCAACCTCGTGCTGACGGCCGCCTACAGCCGGACCTGGTCGACCGTGAGCTTCTTCGAGGACGAACTGGTCAGCTTCGGGGTGTCCTACAGTTTTCCCTGACGGGGCAGGGCGCTTGCGTGGCGTGACGTGGGAGAGGGGCAGGGGCCGTTGTTGCCGTGCGCCATACCCACGCGACACTGTGCTCGCAGATCCGGCCTCGCTTCCCGGAGATTTCCCGCGCTGACCGTCGCAGCGCGAAAGTCCGCACCGTGATTTGGGGTCTGCTCCAATTTTACTGGAAGAGATGCATCCGAGAGAACCCTTGCACCGAGCTGCGGACAAGCGGGCTGCCAAAGGAACCACTAGCGGGCTGCCCGGCCTCGCCAGTCAGACCCTGATCCGCAGCCAGCGCCCCGGGTCCTCGACTGCCTTCGCCCCGCCTCAGCAAAGTCAGTCGCTGCGTTTCCGGGGATCGTCAGGCAGCAGTCCCGCCAGATGGCGCCGCCGGGCGTCGACGCCGGGAAGCGCCCGGAGGGTTTCGACGCAGCGCTCGAGCGTGGGCAGATCGGTGCGCGCCCTCGAGAGGGTCAGGCGGGGCGTCGCGATGGGTCGGCCGAGATGGTTCGACACCATGGCGTCGAAGGGCAGCAACGCGCTGTCGACGCTGCAGTCGGCCATGGCGGAGCGCGCGATGATCTGCTCCGCCATGCCGCCGGGCGCGCGGCCGTCGGTCCGCATCGAGGCGCAGACCACCGCGGTCTCGGCACGGATGGGGCGAAGCCCGGCCGCACGGACCCGCTGGATGATGTCCCGGTCCTCGCCGGAGGGGATGGAACGGTAGCCGCCGACCGAGAGATAGGCGCCTCTCTGGAAGCCGAGGTTGGCGCCTCCCGCGGTGTTGAGCCCGATGCCCCCGGGGCCCACCGGGTCCATCAGCTGCTCGAACTCCATCGCGAGCGTCGCGAAGGCGGTTTCCTCGCGCTGGCGGAGCAGGAAGAGGCTCGGAAAGGACGCCAGCTCCTGCTCGGAGACCTCGATGCGCCCGAGGACCGCGGGCGCGTCGTGCAGAGCGGATTCCATTTCGGCCTGCCAGTCCGGATCGGGCAGGCAATCGGCATCGGTAGAGAGAAGAATGCCGGCGCGCGGTGCGGCCCGGAGGGCGATGGCATGTCCGAGGCGGCGCGCACGACCGACGCCGCCGCGGGCGTAGCGTGCTTCGGCGACGATCATCGGCCAATCGGCCCTGCGTGCCAGAGACAGAGCGACGTCCGCCGTGTCATCGCTGGTGTTGTTGACGGCCAGGACGATCCCGGCGGGCGCCGTGCCGGACTGCGCGAAGAGACCCGAGAGGCAGGCCGCAATGAAGTTCTCTTCGTTGCGCGCGGGCACGACGACGACGGACGTGACCCTGGCGAAGTCGTCCGGCCGCACGGTCTGGACGCGGATCCCCGTCATCGCGCCGCCTCCGCGATGTCGATGCGGTAGTCGGGCCCCGGCCGCAGGCAGCGGAACGCCCGCGGTGTGGCGTCGCGGTAAAGGTCCAGGGCCTCGTGCCCCTGAAGCGAATTGCCGCTTGGCCCCAGCCAGCTGACGCAGATCAGGTCGGCTTCGGGCCAGCGCCGGTCGATCTGTTCCGCGAGGTCGCGGATCCCCGGCGCGTCCAGGAAATAGAGGATCTCCGACAACAGGATCAGGTCGTGGTCGCCGCCCGGCAAGGGCGCGGGAAGGTAGGCCCGGACGAAGCGACCCTGCGGGACGGCCCGCCGGGCGGCGTCGAGCGCGGTCTCGACGGCATCGACGCCCGTATAGCTTTCGCAGCGCGTCGCGATGTGCCGGGCGAGTTCGCCGTTGCCGCATCCAAGCTCGAGGACGGAGCGGTATCTCGGCCTCGGCAGGGCGGCGCAGGTGGCGCGGAATTTCTCCTGCTCGTAGGGGCTTTGGCGAAAATCCCAGGGATCGTCGCTCTCGGCGTAAAGAGCCGCCAGGTGATCCGGTGCCACGCCGCTCATTCCGGGTGCTCCTCGAAGAACAGCTCGTCGCCGTGGAGGAAGAGCCGGACAAAGGCGGGATCGAGCGTGAAGCCTTCCGGGTCGTCGCAGATGATGTCGCCCAACTGGCTCTGGTGCGCGGCAATCGCCCGCGCCTTGATGAGGCGCACGTCCCTGGTGTCGAGGCGAACCTCCCGCGTCTGCGGGAGGCCGGACCGGAAATCGCTGTCCGTCCACCGCGACCAGATGGGATAAAAGAAGAGCCGGGCGCCGGACAGCCGCGCGGCCTGCCGTGCGATCTCGGCGGTCGCTTGATGGTCGCAGTGCGGGTCCGTCTGCGCGGTCGCGAAGAGGCACCGGGCCCCGAGCCGCGACAGCAGGGATGACAGCTGCCGGGCAAGCGCGGGAATGCCGGTGTCGGAAGAGGTCATGCCGGCGTCTGGCAGCCCGAGGCGGGTGATGTCCGCGGGCGAGCCGCCGAGTTCCCTGACCGATGCCTCGAGTTCCGCCGCACGCAGGGAGGCGCGGGCCTCGGCAGGCCAAGCGGTGGATCCGGGATGCGACTGCGTGCCATCGGTCATGAGCACGACGTGGGCCCCGTGGGTGGCGAAGGCATGTGCAAGCAGGCCCCCGCAGCCCAGAGCCTCATCGTCCGGGTGCGGTGCCAGCACGATGATCGGGCGATGCCCGGTCAGGATCGCAAGCACCGTATCGAGCGCGAGGGAGCGGTGCTCACAGGTCATCGTCGAGCCACTCCCCGAGCGGTTTCCCGGATCCAAGGTAGGCCCGCCCCGCGCGCAGCAGGAACGCGTCGCGGGTCGCCTGTCGCATGTAGCAGGCGAGGTCCCGCGCATGCCGGCCGGTCGGGTCGTCGGTCGTGAACATCGACAGGCCGACCGAGCGCTCGACGCCGGCGATGGCGTCCTGCCCGAGCTCTTCGGTGAGCAACCGGCAGGACACCGACAGGACGGCTGCCTCCTCGGGCGCGGCATGGCCGTCCGGACCGGAGGCGAACCGCGCGGCCCGCAGGATGGCCGGCCACGCGGCGACCGCCCGGACGGAGATCGGCGCAAGCCGCATCAGGTGCGCTTCCGCGTCCTGCTGTCCCCGCTCGCGCAGCACCCGGCCCGCGTGCTGGATCAGCCCGACGATGCCGCCGAGGGTGACGGCAGCGATGCGCCAAGTGCCCCCGACGAAAAAGGGCTCGACGGTGTAGACGCCGGGGCCTCCGATGGGCTCGGCGGCGAGCCCGTCGCAGTCGAAGGTGCCGGAGCAGGACGCCTGCATCCCCGCCATGTCCCAGCTTTCGTGGTCATGGCGGGCAGGGTCCGACGCGTCGACGAGGAAAAGCTGCAGTTCCGGTCCGCGCCCGGCGGTGACGATGGCCTTGTCGAGAAACCCGAGCCCCGAGGCGAAGCGCTTGGCGCCCGAAAGCCGTCCCTCCGGCGTCGCAGAGACCGGCCGGTCGGGCACATCCGCGCCCCAGACCCCGAACAGCCCTCCGCTGGCGGCGTCCGCCAGTCTTTGCGATGCGACCTGTGGATCGGCATAGTGGCGTATGAGCTGGAGCGCGTTGGCGTGGCCTTCGAGCAGCCGCCCAAGCGACAGGTCCCGTTCCGCCGCATCCCGCAACGCCCGCGCGAGCGCTTCGCTGCCGATGCCGTCACCCGAGATCGTCTCCGCGAGCCCGCGTAATGTGGCTGCCGCATCCGGCGAATGACCGATCGGCGTGCTGTCGGCTGGGCAAGCCTGCGCCAGAGGTTCCTCCGGCCCCGTGGGCGCGGGCGATATCGATTGTCGATTGGCCACAGTCATACGCAACTCCTGAGCTCTTCGGGCGTCGGGGATGTTTCGCAGGTCTGCTGGCTGAACACGGGCGCGCGACCACGGTTCCGGGACGAAAGTGCAGTGGGTGCCTTTGCAATCCTTGCATGTCGCAGTTAATTGCGCGGGCCTCTCGGGTGCGCATGCATACCTTGGCCCAACGGCTGAATCGCCTTCTAGACGCCTGCCTTGCGGCGCATCGACATGTCCGAAGACTGGACGACTCGGGGCATTTCCGATCAGCCCACACGGCAGGACCATTCGCGTTCAACCGCGGGTGAGGCGATGTGATATTACGGAAAATAAGGGCCTATTTGCAATTGCCTCGTCGCGCTCATGGATGTCGATGATCTCGGGTGTTGGCCCACGGGCGTGGAAACCTCGCTGACCGGACTGCGCGTGGTACCAGAGGATGGCGACTTCGCACGGACGCGCGGCGAGACTGACCCCGTCGCCCTCAGCTCCGGGGGCGTGTCTTCTGGGGGTCGTAGTGCGGGAAGCTCGCGACCTTGGCGGGGTAGCGTTTGAGGTGGCCGTCGAGCTGGCCGACCTCGACCTCGGTGCCGACATCGGCATGGGCGACGTCGATCCTCGCCAGCGCGATCCATTGCCCGGTGCGGGGCGAGCGCATGGCGGAGCAGATCTCGCCCACCTGCGCGCGGCCGATGCGGATGCAGTCGCCGTGAGCCACGGCGTTCTGGCCCTCGATCTCGAGACCGACGAACTTGCGGGCGGGATGCTCCTTGCGGCGCAAAAGGGCGTCTCGGCCGACGAAATCCGCGGTCTTGGACTTCAGCGGCACGGTGAAGCCGATGCCCGCCTCGAAAGGGTCGGTCTGGTCCGAGAAATCGTAGCCCAGGTCGAGCGCCGCGAGCCCCATGGGCTTCATCCCCAGCGGCTGGCCCGCCTCCCAGATCGCGGCGAAGACCTCGGCGCCGTCCTTGGGATGGCAGAAGACCTCGTAGCCGAGCTCGCCGGTGTAGCCGGTGCGCGAGATCACCACCGGCACGCCCTCGGGCCCGCCGAGCCGGGCGGGGGTGAAGCGGAACCAGCCCATCTCGTCAAGCTGCGGCCGGTGCGGCGCGGTCCAGAACAGCGCCGAGATCAGCGCGCGCGATTTCGGCCCCTGCACCGCGAGGTTGTGCATCTGGTCGGTGGAGGAGCGGATCATCACCTCGAGCCCCAGCCGCGCCGCCTCTTCCCGCATCCACGCGCCACCCGCGTCGGTGCCGCCGATCCAGCGGAAATTGTGCTCGCCCAGCCGGAACAGCGTGCCGTCGTCGATCATGCCGCCGTGCGGGTAGCACATCGCCGAATAGACCACCTGTCCGATGCCCAGCGTCTCGACGTTGCGGGTCAGCACCCAGTTCAGCAATGCCTCGGCGTCGGGGCCGGTAACCTCGAACTTGCGCAGTGCCGAGAGATCCATCACCACCACGCCCTCGCGACAGGCCTGGTAGCTTTCTACCCGGTCGCATTCGGGGAAGGTGTTGGGCAGCCAGAAGCCGTTGTAATCGGCGAAGTCGCGGGTCATCGCGGCGAAACTGTCGTGGAAGGCGCTTTCGCGGGTCATGATCGGATCCTCGTCGGGGGTCGGGCGCCAGGCGGTGGCGCGGGAAAAGCGCTCGGCCGCGCCATAGGTGCGCACATGGATGTCGGTGAGGTGCCAGCCGTTGGCGGCAGAGGTGTCGTCCGGGCAGGCCGAGGAGACGCAGACCAGATCGGTGAGCGCGCGCAGCAGCACGTAGTCGCCGGGCCGCGACCAGGGCTCGTCCGCGACCATGAACCCGTGGGCGTCGATGGCAGTGTTGAAGAAGAAGTTGGCCGCCATCCAGCCGGGACGGCCGGGGATGCCGTACGCGGCGAGCTGGCCATTGAAATTGTCCGAGCAGTTGGCGTGGCCGGGATAGCCGATGTCGTCGTAATACTTGGCGTTGCAGGCCAGCGCGAAGGCGTCGTGGCGGCCGCAGGTGTCCTGCACGACCTCGACCAGCGGCGTGAGGTCATGATCGAAGTATTTCCCGTGCAGCCCGGGCATCGGGTAGTCGTGGCCCTGGATCGTGCGGGTGGTGGTGACGTCGAGCGGGTGGAAGATGCCGCGATCGACCTTGCGGGCGTCGAAGCACTGGAAGTCGGTACATTGGCGCCCGTCCACGTCCATGATCTGGATGAACTCGCCCTTGGCGACGCGATAGGCGCGGGCGGTGGCCGAGGCCACGCGCAGGTCGAGCACCGGATCGGCGAGCGGATCGGGCAGGGCGAATTGCCCGGCCTGACGCGCCTCGGCGCGGGTGAGGGTGACGGTCAGGGGCGTCGCGGTGGCCTGCGCCTCGAAATCGGGGGCCGGTGCCGGGGCGGCGATGACCAGCCAGCCGGG
>NZ_JAATOS010000003.1:0-64469 GCF_011806505.1 Salipiger sp. HF18
GCCGAGATCGGCATGGCGGGCTTTGCGGGACGCGATCCGGCGACGCTTTCGGGCGGTCAGAAGGCGCGGGTGGCGCTGATGCGCCCCCTGCTGGCCGAGCCCCGCGCGCTGCTGCTCGACGAGCCGTTCTCGAGGCTCGACGCCGGGCTGCGCGGCCAGATCCGCGCGCTGGTCTTCGAGCGTGCGCAATCGCAGGGCCTGCCGGTTCTGCTGGTGACGCATGATGCCGCCGACGCCGAGGCGGCGGGTGGGCGGGTCATCCTGCTGGGACGACGGGATGACTGACGCGACAGGCTCAGCCCTCGCGCTTCAGCCGGTCTTCGAGGTGGTTGGCATATTCCGCCATCTTCACCCGGAAGCGCTTGTCGATTGTGCCCTTGGCAAGCTTCATCGACTGCACCATGAGCCGCGCCGACAGGGTGCGCGGCAGCAGCTCGATCTTCACGCCGACCCGGGTGCGGCTGCGCGAGAGCGCCACGAAGTCGATGGTGCTTCGGGTCTCGAGCCCGCCGATCACGGTCTGGTAGACCATGCCGTTGGGCGGGTCGTACTCGACCAGCGTCACCTCGGCCTCGCGCGCCTTGCCGCGAAACCGGAACGAGGCGAGCCAGACCATGCCCGCGGCGGGGGCCGCGTGGTCGCCCGAGAGCCGGCGCACCTCTGCCCCGCGGCGCATCGCCTGCCGTTCGATCTGGTCGAAATCCGTCGCCTGGGCGAAGACCCGGTCCAGCGGCGCCTCGATGTCCTCGCGTGTGGAAAACTCCATCTGCCCGGTCCTCTGCCCCATCATTTCGATGTTGTGGTTGGCCGCCAGTCTTGCTTCAATCCAGCCGGTCCGCAAGCCAGTTGCGCAGCAGAAAATGCGCGATGGATCCGCGCCTTGCGGGCTGGATCGACGGGTTGGTTCCGGCAAAAGAGGCGACGAGTTCCTCGCGCGTGACCCAGCGGGCGGTCTCGATCTCGTTGGGGTCGATGGTGATCTCTTCGCTCTCGGCGATGCCGTGACAGCCGATCATCAGCGACGCCGGGAAGGGCCAGGGCTGGCTGGCGAGATAGGAGACCGCACCGACTTCGACGCCCGCCTCCTCCCAGACCTCGCGGCGCACCGCCGCCTCGAGCGTCTCGCCGGGTTCGACGAAGCCCGCGAGGCAGGAATACATGCCCTCTGGCCAACCGGGAGAGCGGCCCAGCAGGCAGGAATTGCCGCGGGTCACCAGCATGATGACCACCGGATCGGTGCGCGGGAAATGCGGCGTGCCGCAGGACGGGCAAACCCGCTGCCAGCCCGCCTGGGCGACCTCGCTCTTCGCGCCGCAGCGGGCGCAGAAGCCGTGCGCGCCATGCCACGTGAACAGCGCCCACGCCGTGGCGCCAAGCTCGGCATCGCGCGGGCCCAGCCGGTTCAGCAGGGCGCGCAGCTCGACGAAGCGCTGGTCGCCGGTGCAGGCCGGGTGCACCTGCTCGGAGCTGTCGAGAAAGCCCTCGGCCCCCGGTGCGCCCTCGTCCGGCTGCCATTCCGACAGGTCGCGGGCGAAGATCGCCTCGCCCTCCTCGCGCCCGAGGAAGATCGGTGCAGTCGCGGCGCCGTCGAACACCGTGTGCTCGAGCGGCAGGCGCACCAGCGTGGCGCTCTCGTCGCCGCTCACCAGCACCTTGCCGCGCCAGAGCGCGATGGTCCGGCTGCCCTCGGCCTGCACCAGTGCCGCCATCGCCGGGATGTCGCCCCGCAGCTCGGCCGCGCGGTCGAGCCCCGAGCCTCCGAACGTCACCTCTTCCGCATGTCTCATGTCCCGCCCCGCATCACGCACACCAGTCTCGGAGGCTTGCATGACACGGCTCGCGCGGGGTGGCAAACCGCTTGCCGCGAAACCTGCCTCTTGCGCGAAGCCTATCCTTCCGGTTGAGTTGAGGTCTGGCGGGCCGGCCCTCCCCGGATCCCGGCCCCAGCGGTCACCGCACCAAGGCACCTGCCCAGAGGAGAGCTGCCATGCCCCGTA
Source organism: Salipiger sp. HF18 (assembly GCF_011806505.1). Lineage (NCBI taxonomy): Bacteria > Pseudomonadati > Pseudomonadota > Alphaproteobacteria > Rhodobacterales > Roseobacteraceae > Salipiger > Salipiger sp. HF18. The sequence continues at coordinate 1,998 of NZ_JAATOS010000003.1, forward strand.
TCCGTCCTTCCGATCTCACCCGCCGCACCTTCCTGGCGGGCTCGGCCGCAGGCTCTGCCCTGATCGCGCTGCATCCCTATTCCGCCAATGCCGCCCAGAACCAGGCGCACCTGCGGATCATGGAGACCACCGACCTGCACGTGCACGTCTATCCCTACGATTACTACGCCGACAAACCGGTCGACACCGTGGGGCTCGGGCGCACCGCCTCGATCATCCGTGGCATCCGGGCCGAGGCCACCAACTCGATGCTGCTCGACAACGGCGACTTCCTGCAGGGCAACCCGATGGGCGACTACATCGCCTACGAGCGCGGCATGAAGGAGGGCGACATGCACCCGGTGATCGCCGCGATGAACGCCGTGGGCTACGACGCCGGCACCATCGGCAACCACGAGTTCAACTACGGGCTCGACTTCCTGATGAAATCCACCGCGGGCGCCGAGTTCCCGGTGGTGCTCGCCAATATCGCGACCGAGGCCGGGTCCTCGCCCCGCGAGGACAAGACGCTGTTCAAGCCCTACGTGATCCTCGACCGCGAGCTCACCGACGGCGCCGGGAACACCCACCCGATCCGCGTGGGGGTCATTGGCTTCACCCCGCCGCAGGTGATGTACTGGGACCGCAAGCACCTCGAGGGCAACGTCACCGCCCGCGACATCGTCGCGACCGCGCAGGCCTACGTGCCGCAGATGATCGAGGAAGGCGCCGACATCGTCATCGCGCTCAGCCATTCGGGCATCGGCGCGGCGCAGTACGAGGAAGGCATGGAGAACGCCAGCGTGCCGCTCGCCGGGGTCGAGGGCATCGACGCGGTGATGACCGGGCACAGCCACCTCGTCTTCCCCTCGGCCGATTACGCCGACCGCGAGGCCATCGACCTCGACGCCGGCACCATCCACGGCACGCCCGCGGTGATGGGCGGGTTCTGGGGCTCGCACATGGGGCTCATCGACCTGCTGCTCGAGCGCGACGGCGACGGCTGGCGCGTGGTCTCCACCAGCTCCGAGGCGCGACCGATCTCGCAGCGCAACGAGGACCGCTCGGTCACCGCGCTGGTCGAGGACGACGCCGAGGTGCTGGCGGCCGCGGCGCAGGAACACGAGGAGACGCTGGCCTACGTGCGGCGCCCGGTCGGCAAGACCTCGGCGCCGCTCTACTCCTACTTCGCGCTGGTGGCGGACGACCCGTCGGTGCAGATCGTGTCGATCGCGCAGGAATGGTACATCAAGCAGATGCTGGCGGGGACCGGGTACGAGGGGCTGCCGATCCTCTCGGCGGCGGCGCCCTTCAAGTCCGGTGGCCGGGGCGGCCCGGACTATTACACCGACGTGCCGGCCGGGGACGTGGCGATCAAGAACGTCGCCGACCTCTACCTCTACCCCAACACCGTCCGCGCGGTGAAGGTCACCGGCGCGCAGGTGAAGGACTGGCTGGAACGCTCGGCCGGCATGTTCAACCAGATCGAGCCCGGTGCGCAGGACGCGACGCTGCTGAACCCCGAGTTCCCGAGCTACAATTTCGACGTGATCGACGGGGTGACCTACCAGATCGATCTCTCCGAGCCGTCGAAATTCGCCGCCAAGGGCGAGCTCGCGAATCCCGACGCCAATCGCATCAAGGAGCTGATGTTCGACGGCGCGCCGGTCACCCCCGACATGGAATTCGTCATCGCCACCAACAACTATCGTGCCTCGGGCGGCGGCAACTTCCCCGGCGCCATGGGCGACACGGTGATCTTCGAGGCCCCGGACACCAACCGCGACGTGATCGTGCGCTACATCGTCGAGCAGGGCACCATCAATCCCAGCGCCGACGGCAACTGGAGCTTTGCGCCCATGCCCGGCACCACCGTGCTCTTCGAGACCGGACCGGGGGCCCGTGCCTATGCCGACGGGTTGCAGGGGCTTGCGATCGAGGAGGCCGGCGACACCCCCGAGGGCTTCGCGCTCTACCGCATCACGCTTTGATCACGCGACCCGGCGTCACCGACGGCGCCGGGGTTGCGAATCCGTCGCAATGCCCCTAAGTGAGGGGTCGAGAGGTTGGCGCGGGCAGGCACCTCGCCAACCCGGTCAGGTCCGGAAGGAAGCAGCCGTAACGAGCCCCGCTTGGGTCGTTGTCCAGCCTCTCACCTCAACAGGGCAAGCCCGCCTGCCGGCGGACGGCCCATGCGCCAGACTGCGGCATCAGCCATCTTCCCCAGATCGACTGCCGCCGCCCGATGGCGCCAGGCGGGATTTTTCGCCAGAAGAATCTCGCTGCCCCCAAGTCCCCGCTGCCCCCAAGTCCCCCGCTGCATCCAGGTCCCCCCGCTGCAACAGCCGTGCCGCTGCGGATGACCGCGGCATCGATCTACCTGCCTCAGCCCTCCGCGATCTCCCAGCGCTGCGTTCCCGTGCGGCGCTCAGATGGTGCGCGCCGCGCTGTCGCCCGAGATCCCCGTGGGTATCGCAGACCTCGCTCTTCACATTCGGAAACGCAGAGACACCGCCGCGTGACACGGTGCCGCCCGCGGACAGTGCGCCAGCGCCATGGCGTTGGCAATGCAGGCGCCCAGCCCCTCAAGCTTCGTGGCGCAGGAACACCGCTGAAAGATGCGGAGCCGCCATCCCAGTCCTCTGCGCGCTGGCTTCAACGCCGAGAAGCCCGGCCCCTGACTCCCCGCACCTCAGAAACGCCCCTGCGCGCGCCCTGCCGCACGCATCACGCCAGCGCGCCGACCTCTGTGTCGCAGTGACCGGCTCCGTCAGTCGCCTCGGCGCAGGAACAGCGCCGCCTGGCGCGGGGCCGACATGGCCCAGTGCATCTGTGCGGTTGTCTCGACGGCGCAGGGCCGCACCGTGCGCAGCCGCGCCAGCGCGTCGTCGTGTGCCTCACCCGCCTCGATCATCAGCCGCAGCGCCACCATGCCCGAGCGGCCGCAACCGCCCCGGCAATGCACGAGCACCCGCCCGCCCCCGCTCAGCGCACTCCGCGCCAGCGCGCTGACCTTCGGCCAGCGGGCGAGGAACGCCTCGTCGGGCGTACCGAAATCGACGATGGGCAGATGCTCCCAGCGGGCGCCGTGATCCTGCACGTGGTGCCCGATCCCCGACGCCCCGGCGGCGGCCATCTCGGCCGCCGAGGTCAGCGTCAGCACCATCGCGGGGCGCCATTCGGCCAGATGGGCCGCGTCTCCGGCGAAATCGCCTCCGGCCCCCGGCAGCGGCGAGATGGCGAGGATGCCGCCGGCCACTGGGAGCGCGTGGAGGATCATCTCAGAGCTGTTCCGCGGAGAAGGTGTTGCAGGCCCGGATGTCGCCCGAATCGTAGCCCCGTGCGAACCAGCTCGCGCGCTGTTCCGAGGTGCCGTGTGTGAACGTGTGCGGCTGCGGCACCTGCCCCGCCCGCCGCTGCAGCCGGTCGTCGCCGATCATCCGCGCCGCGTTGAGCGCCTCTTCGATGTCGCCGGGCTCGAGCAGCCCGTCCACGTGGGTCGCCCAGACCCCGGCGAGGCAATCGGCCTGCAGCTCAAGCCGCACGGTCAATGCGTTGGCCTGGGTCTGGCCGGAGCTGCGCCGGGCCTCGTCGACCTTGCCAAGGATGCCGAGCTCGTTCTGGACGTGATGGGCGACCTCGTGCGCGATGACGTAGGCCGAGGCGAAATCCCCCGAGGCGCCAAGCTGCCGCGAGAGCGTGGCGAAGAACTCGGTGTCGAGATAGGCCTTCTGGTCGATCGGGCAGTAGAACGGGCCGGTGGCGCCGCTCGCACCGCCGCAGGGCGATTGGGTCTGCCCGGAGAAGAGCACCAGCACCGGCGCCGCGTAGCTGCGGCCGACCTGCTCGGGGAAGATCTGGGTCCAGACCTCCTCGGTGGTGGCGAGCACCTGCGACGAGAACTCGGCGGCGCGCTCTTCCTCGGCGCTGATCTGGCGCGGGGCGCCGCTCTGGCCCGACAGGTCGCCGAGCAGCGGGGTGACGTCGATGCCGGCGAAATATCCGATGGCCAGCACCACCAGGAGGCCGATGCCTCCGATCGGGGCGATCCCGCCCCCTCCCGACCTGCGACGGCGATCCTCGACGTTGCTGCTGCGACGAACTCCCCTGAGACGCATCCGGCGACCCTTTCTGGTGATGGCTCGAGGGGATCATAGCCCCCCCGTGGCGTAGCGTTAATAGACAACGAACGCGCAGGGGACGGTTTGGATCCCGCCCCGCCAGCGCCGTGCCGGGCCTTCCCGCCCGCGGCGGGGCCGGATAGTGCGGCGGCGGAGGGTCGGGATATCGCACCCGAGGCGGTTTGGGCGATCTCGCCGGAGACGGGGCGAGGAATTGCGTCGGCCGCTCGCAGGCGCGTCGCGGACATGCAGACGGTGACCACGTTCGGCCAGCCTGCCACAGCGATTCTGACGGAGCGGCCCCCAGCGTGGCCCTGCCACAGCGAAACAGGACCTCCGTCACAGCACAGCGCCTCCGCTACAGCACAGCGCCTCCGTCACGCGCGGCCGCGCCTTCGTGGAACGACCGCGCGCCAAAGCCCCTCGTCGGGTCAGACGGCCTGCCCCGGATGTGCCTCGACCCAGTCCTGGAGGAAGGCCGCCACGTCATCGCGCCCGGCGCTGCGGATCGCGCTGCGCGGCAGGGCCACGCCCGCGTGCAGCGCCAGCTCGAGGCGGGCGATGTGGTCGGCCCCGTCGCGGTCCGGCGCGTTCTCCGAGCCGTGCAGGGTCGTCGACAGCAGCGTGCCGCCGCAGCGGTTGACGTGCGACAGGTCCGGGCGCTGGCCCAGCAGGTCAGACATGACCTCGGGCGCGCAATCGGCTTTTCTGCGTACGCCGGTTTACCTCGGGCGGCGGGGCGCATACCTTGGCCCGGTCCATCACCGCAACAGGCCCCAATGTCCGAGCAAAGCCCGAAGTATCAGGTCCTCGCCCGCAAGTACCGCCCCGAGACCTTTGCCGATCTCGTCGGACAGGATGCCATGGTGCGCACCCTGAAGAACGCGTTCAAGGCTGGCCGGATCGCCCAGGCCTTCATCATGACCGGCATCCGCGGCACCGGGAAGACCACCACGGCGCGGATCATCGCCAAGGGCATGAACTGCATCGGCCCCGACGGCGAGGGCGGCCCCACCACCGAGCCCTGCGGCGTCTGCGAGCATTGCAAGGCGATCATGGAAGGCCGCCACGTCGACGTGATGGAGATGGACGCGGCGTCGAACACCGGCGTCGGCGACATCCGCGAAATCATCGACAGCGTGCACTATCGGGCGGCCTCGGCACGCTACAAGATCTACATCATCGACGAGGTGCACATGCTGTCCACCTCGGCCTTCAACGCGCTGTTGAAAACGCTTGAGGAACCGCCGGCGCACGTGAAGTTCATCTTCGCCACCACCGAGATCCGCAAGGTGCCGGTGACGGTGCTGTCGCGCTGTCAGCGCTTCGACCTGCGCCGCATCGAGCCCGAGGTCATGATCGCGCTGCTGCGCAAGATCGCCGCTTCCGAAAGCGCCGAGATCACCGACGACGCGCTGGCGCTGATCACCCGCGCCGCCGAGGGCTCGGCCCGCGACGCGACCTCGCTGCTCGACCAGGCGATCTCGCATGGCGCGGGCGAGACCACGGCCGAGCAGGTGCGGGCGATGCTGGGGCTCGCCGACCGAGGCCGGGTGATGGATCTCTTCGAGAAGATCATGCGCGGCGACGCGCCCGGCGCCCTGACCGAGCTCTCCGAGCAATACGCCGACGGGGCTGACCCGCTGGCGGTGCTGCGCGATCTGGCCGAGCTCACGCACTGGGTGTCGGTGGTGAAGATCACCCCGGAGGCGGCCGAGGATCCGACGATCTCGCCAGACGAGCGCGCGCGCGGACAGGCGCTGTCGGCGAACCTCGGGATGCGGGCACTGACCCGGATGTGGCAGATGCTGCTCAAGGCGCTCGACGAGGTGGCGCAGGCGCCCAACGCGATGATGGCCGCCGAGATGGCGGTGATCCGGCTGACCCACGTGGCCGAGCTGCCCTCGCCCGAGGAGCTGATCCGCCGGCTGCAGGACACGCCCCCGCCGCCCCCGCCCGGTCCCGGTGGCGGTGGCGGTGGTTACGCGCAGGCGCCCGGCGGTGCCGCGACGCAAGCGATGGGCCATCCGCAACAGACCCACCCCGGTCCCGGGCCGTCGGGCCCCGTCGCCTCGCAGGGCAACACGGTTCTGGCGCTGGCCGCAGACGGAGCGCTGGCGCGCTTCCCGAGCTTCGAGCACGTGATCGAGCTGATCCGCGCCAACCGCGACGGGCTGCTTCTGGCGCAGGTCGAGCGGCACGTGCGGCTCGCGGCCTACCAGCCCGGCCGGATCGAGTTCACGCCGACCGACAACGCGCCCGCCGATCTCGCGCAGAAACTCGGCAGCGCGCTGCAGCGCTGGACCGGCAACCGCTGGGGGGTCTCGGTGGTGAACGGCTGCGAGACGCCGACGGTCTACGAAAAGAACCACGCCGCCGAGCTCGCGATGAAGGCCGAGGCCACGGTGCACCCGCTGGTACAGGCCGCCATCGCCGCCTTCCCCAGCGCCGAGATCGTCGAGATCCGCACCCCCGAGGCCGCGATGCAGGAAGCCACCGCCGAGGCTCTGCCCGAGGTCGAGGACGAGTGGGACCCGTTCGAGGAAGACTGATGTCTTTTGCCCGGCCGGGGGGGCGCCGGCGACAGGCCGGCGTGTGCTGGCACCTCTGGGGCGCGGGTGGCTGCGCAACCCTGTGGCAGACGGGTATCTGCGGGCCCATGGACGTGCGGGTTTCCGAGGGCCCTGCCGCCGGTTGGATCGCTGGCTACCGCCGACGCATGGAGTTCAGGCGCGCCTCTCTCCTTTGGAGGACGGACCACGCCTTCGTCGTGTCGACTCGGGCCAGGCCGCCGTCGCGTGGGTGTCGAACCACGCCTCTGTCGAGCGGACGCCGGAGCCACGCACCGGGCCGAAGGCCGGGCCACGCACGCGGCGCATGTCGTCCTGACAATTGAAAACCACGCTCAGTCGGTCGCGGGTCTCCGGGCGTAGACCTCGGCGGCGCGGCGCAGGCCGTCCTCGATGCCGATCTCGGGGCTCCAGCCCAGAAGCGCGCGGGCGCGGGAAATGTCGAGCACGCTCGATTTCAGTTCGTTCTCCAGCGGCTCGCGCCGCAGGTCGAGGCTCTGCCCTGTCACCTCCTGCACCAGCGCCACCAGCCGTGCCAGCGAGGTGCCCTGACCGGTGCCGAGGTTCAGCGTGGTGACCCGCTCGGGCAGGTCCACGGTCACCACCCGCTCCACCGCGCGGGTGAAATCCGCCACGTGCAGGTAGTCCCGCAGGCTCTCGCCCGTGCCGAACAGCCGAAACGGCGCGCCGCTGCGCAGCGCCTCGAGCAGGATCGTCACCACGCCGAAGCCCGGGCCCGCGAGCGGCGAGCCGTAGGCATTCGCGAGGCGCAGCACCGTGAGCCTGAAGCCGTGCCGCTCGGCCAGCATCCGCAGCGCCTGCTCGGTGGCGGTCTTCTGCAGCGTGTAGAAGGATTTCGGCACCAGCGGCGCGGTCTCCGGGATCGGCAGGTCGTCGGTGTCGCCGTAGACCCCGGCGGAGGAGACATAGACGAGATGCCCCGCCCAGCCGCGCGCCACCAGCGCCTCGGCAAAGGCGGCCTGCGGTTCGATCTCGCGGCGGCTGAGGTCCTCGAAACGGGCGAAGGGCACGCGCGGGCTGGCGAGGCCGGCGCAATGCACGATGGTGGCCGAGCGCTCCTCTCCGGGCAGCCAGTCCGGCGTCAGCACAGCGGGCGTGACGATCTGCGCCAGCGTCTCGGCGCGGAGCGGCAGCGGCTTGCGGGCGACGCCGGTGACCCTGCCCGGCAGCGCCGCCGAAAGGTGGTCGAGCAGCTCGAAGCCCAGCACGCCCGAGCTGCCGGTGACGTAGATTGCGCTCATGCCGCGGCCGCCGCGAAACGGGCGGGCGCGAGCGCGGCGCAGGTGGCAGCGTCGAGCGCGGGCGTTTCGCCAAGACAGAGCGCCCGGGCGAGCCCCGCCAGCGCCGGCGCGGTCTGGATGCCGTGGCCGCCCTGCCCCGCCAGCCAGAGGAACCCCTCGGCGCCCGTGTCGAAGCCGCAGACCGGGGTCTTGTCGGGCGCGAAGCTGCGCAGACCGGCCCAGCTCGAGACCATGCGCGTCACCGGGATGGTGACCGCGGTCTCGAAGCGGTGCAGCCCCTCGGCCAGCACCATGTCGTCGGGCCATGCATCCTGCGGCGGCACCGGGTCGGCGTCGGCGGGGCTGACCATGAGCTGGCCGCCCATGGGCTTGGCGTACCAGGTCTCGGCGATGGAGCCGAAGAGCGGCCAGCCGGCGCAGGGCTGGCCGTCGGGCGCGGGAATCACCGCCGCCGAGCGCCGGTGCGGGGTGATCGCGATATCCTGCGCACCCGCCATGCGCGCCACCTCCGAGGCCCATGCCCCGGCGGCATTGACGACGATGGGCGCGGTGTGGATCTCGCCCCCCGCCGTCACCTGCCAGAGCCCGCCGCCGCGGCTCAGCCCGGTCACCGCCGCGTTGGTCCGCAGCGTGCCGCCGTTGGCCTTCAACCGCCGCAGGTAGCCCTGCAGCATCATGTCGACGTCGATGTCCCGGGCGTCGGGCTCGTAGACCCCGCCCGCCACGAGGTCCGGCTTCAGGATCGGCACCATCGCCTCGGCCTCGGCGCCGGTCAACCGTTCGAGCCCGGCGCTGCCGGCGAGGTAGTCCTCGAGCACCGGCATCTCGGCCTCGGTGGCGACCATCAGCTCGCCGCGCGGGGTCAGCAGCGGCGCGTCGATGTCGAGGTCCGGCGCCTCGAAGAAGCCCACGGCCTCGTCGCTGAGCGCCCGCAGCGCGGCGTTGCCGTAGTTTCGGATGAAGATCGCGGCAGAGCGCGCGGTGGAGTGGCGCCCCGGCCCCGGCTCGGTCTCCAGCAGCAGCACGTCGGCCTCCGCGGACAGGGCCGCCGCCGCGCTCATGCCGGCCATGCCGCCGCCGATCACGATGATGTCAGCCATGCGCCCTCCGTTCGCCTCCGAGGGGCCAGGAAAGCCCCTGTCCCGGACCGGGATAGACAGTGCTGCACCTGCACGCAAGCGATGCTCCGCCGATGCCCGGATCCGGGGGCGCGTCCTTGCGGCAACGCAAGCCCAACAATGCGCCGGATCTGCGATTGGTTACTGGCCAGCGCCCGGTCGCTACCCTAGTGTCTAAACGCACCCGCCCCGGAGCCGCCGCTCCGCGAGGCAAGAAAAAGGACCACGCCCGTGACCCTTAGGCGCACCTCTGTCGCTCTTGGCATCGCTCTGTCCCTCTCCGCCATCCCGGCCGCGGCCATCGAGACGGTGAACTTCTCGACCCCCGGCATGGACGAGGATCTCAGGGCCCAGATCAAGAGCAACTCCGCGCTTGCGGCGGCCGAGGACGAGGGCCGCGTGTCCGGTCAGGACGTGCTCGCGGCGGCGCTGTCGGATTACGGCGTGCTGCTCGAGACACTCTATGCCAACGGCTATTACGGCGGCACCATCAGCATCACCCTAGACGGGCGCGAGGCGGCGGACATCCCGCTGCTGCAGACCCCCGACGCGGTCAACCGGGTGGTGGTCGACGTCCGGAGCGGGCCCAAGTACAAGTTCCGCACCACGCGGCTCGAGCCGCTGGCCCCCGAGACCGAGCTGCCCGAGGGCTTCGCCCCCGGCAACACCGCGCGCGCCAGCATCGTGGGCGAAGCCGCTGACGCCGGCATCGACGGCTGGCGACAGCTGGGCCGCGCCAAGGCCGAGCTGACCTACCAGCAGGTGACGGCGAACCACCCCGACCGCCGGCTCGACGTCGACATGCGCATCACCCCCGGGCCGGAGCTGCGCTTCGGCAAGCTGCGCACGCTCAACGACAGCGCCGTGCGCAGCGCCGCGCAGCGCCGCATCGCGGGCCTGCCGACCGGCGAGCGCTTCGACCCCGACGAGCTTGACGAGGTGGCCCGCCGCCTGACCGACACCGGCGCCTTCTCGAGCGTGACGCTGCGCGAGGAAGAGGTGCCCAATGCCGACGGAACGCTCGACATCGAGCTGCGCGTCGCCGATGCCAAGCCCCGCCGCTTCGGCTTCGGCGCCGAGATCAGCTCGCAGGACGGGCTTACGCTCACCACCTACTGGCTGCACCGCAACCTGCTCGGCGGCGCCGAGCACTTCCGCGTCGATGCCGAGGTCTCGGACATCTCGAGCGAGACCAGCGAGATGGACGCCAGCCTCACCGCCCGGCTCGAGGTCCCCGCCGCCATCGCCGAGCTGGGGCCCAACACCGACGCCTTCTTCCAGGCCGCGCTCTCGAGCGCCAACGAGCCGACCTACAACTCGGACAGCATCGGACTGACCGCGGGTTTCACCCGGCGCTTCACCGATAAACTGACCGGCGAGATCGGCGTGGGGCTGCTCTACTCGCAGACCGAGGACGACCTAGGCGACCGCGAGTTCCTGCTCTTCACGCTGCCGACCTCGCTTACCTGGGACAAGCGCGACGACGACCTGAACGCCAAGTCGGGCTTCTACACGAACACCGAGTTCACGCCCTTCATCGACCTCGACGGCAACAGCAGCGGCGCCCGCCTCTACACCGACCTGCGCGGCTACTACGGCTTCGGCGAGTCCAAGAACACGGTTCTGGCCGGCCGGCTGCAGCTTGGGTCGGTGATCGGCCCCGAGCTCGAAGACACCCAGCCCGAGTTCCTGTTCTACTCCGGCGGCGCGGGCTCGGTCCGCGGCCAGCCCTACCAGTCGCTGACCGTCGATCTCGGCGACGGTGACGAGACCGGCGGGCGCAGCTTCCTTGGGCTGTCCGGCGAGATCCGGCAGGATTTCGGCGCCAACTGGGGCGTCGTGGCCTTTGCCGACGCCGGCTTCATCAGCGCCGACAGCGCCCCGGGCGGCGACGGCGAATGGCATTCCGGCGCCGGTCTCGGCGTCCGTTACAACACCCCCATCGGCCCGCTCCGGGTGGATGTCGCGGCGCCCACCAGCGGCGACACCGGCGAAGGGGTCCAGCTTTACATCGGCATAGGTCAGGCGTTTTGAAACGGCTTCTCCTCCTCCTCCTCCCGCTCCTCTTCTGCCTGAGCCAGCCCGCCCAAGCGCAGGATGACGACGAGGGCACGCGCCTCGAACGGCTGATCGAGGACGCGCTCTCGTCCGAGGGCACGCAGGTCACCGTGCGCGGCTTCCGCGGTGCGCTCAGCTCGCAGGCGACGATGGAGCGCATGACCATCGCCGACGAAGACGGCATCTGGCTCACCCTCGAGAACGCCGAGCTCGACTGGAGCCGCCTGGCGCTGCTGCGCGGGCGGCTGCAGGTGGACACGCTCTCGGCCGAGCGGCTCGAGGTGGCGCGCACGCCGACGTCGAACACCGAGGCCCCTGCCCCAGAGGCCAGCGGCCAGCCGTTCTCGCTGCCCGACCTGCCGGTCTCGGTGAACGTGGGCGAGTTCCGCGTCGACCGGGTCGAGCTCGGCGCGCCGCTGATCGGCGAGCCGGTGGTGCTGACGGTCTCGGGCGCGGCGCAGCTCGCCGACGGCGATGGCAACGTCGAACTCGACGTGCAGCGCGTCGACGGTCCCCGCGATGCGCTCACCTTCGCCGGCAGCTATGCCAACGAGAGCCGCCAGCTGTCGCTCGACCTCGTGCTCGACGAGGCCTCGGGCGGCCTGCTGACCACCAAGGCCAACCTCCCCGGCGCCCCGGACCTGCGGCTGACGCTGCAGGGCAAGGGCCCGATCGACGACTTCACCGCCGCGCTGGCGCTCGCCACCGAGGGCGAGGACCGGTTTTCCGGCGACATCACGCTGCAGGGCTCGGTGGGCGCGGATCACCGCTTTGCCGCCGACCTGTCGGGCGACCTGCGCCCGCTGTTGCCGGACGAGCAGCGCGCCTTCCTCGGCGACAACCAACTGCTGCGCACCAGCGGCGTGGTCGAGGCCTCGGGCGCCATCGAGCTCGACACGCTGGAACTGCGCACCGCCGCTGTCGACCTGACCGGCGCCGCGCGCATCGGCGCCGACGGCTGGCCCGAGCGGCTGGCGCTCGACGGGCGCATCGCCTCGGAAGACGGCAGCCCGGTCACGCTGGCCTTTACCAGCGACGTCACCCGGATCGACGAGGCGGTGCTGACGCTGTCCTACGACCGCGCGCAGGGCGACGGCTTTACCCTCGAGGTGCTGGCGCAGGGCATCGACCGCCCCGAGCTGGCGCTGCGCGAGGCGAAGATCAACGGCGAGGGCACCATCTCGCGCAACGCCGACAGCGCAACGCCCGGCGAGATTGCAGGCCAGCTTCAGCTGGCGGTGGACGGGCTGGCGCTTGCCGACGAGAACCTGCAAAGCGCCGCGGGCGACGCGCTCGAGGGCGCTCTGGCCTTCGACTGGCAGCAGGGCAACGGCTTTGACCTGACCGACATCGACATCGCCGGCGCGGGCATCTCGATCACCGGCGACGTGGCCTTCTCGGGCCTCGCCGAGGGCGAGGACCCGGCCATCGAGCCGAACCTCGCGATCCGCACCGACGACATCGCGCGCTTCTCGGGACTGGCCGGGCGCGCCCTTGGCGGCGGCGCCGCCTTCGATCTCGAGGCCCGCGCCGAGCCGGTCTCGGGCCGCTTCGACGTCAACCTCTCGGGCACCGCCACCGACCTCTCGGCGGACATCCCGCAGATCGACGGGCTGCTCGCGGGCGAACTCAGGCTGGCGCTTGCCGCCGAGCGCAACGAACAGGGCACCTTCCTGCGCAACCTCGACCTCGACGGCGATGGCATCGTGATGACCGCCAGCGGCGAGCTGCGCACCGGCGCCAGCACCGGCAGCTTCGACCTCTCGCTGCCCGACCTCTCGCGGGTGCAGGACGGCATGTCCGGCCCGCTGACCGTGAACGGCGACCTGCAGGAAAGCGCCTCGGCCTACACGCTCGACTTCACCGCCGCCGCGCCGGGCCGCACCGCGCTCGACGGCGTGCTGACCGCCACCAAGGACGAGGCCGGGGCGGTCGAGAGCCTGTCGTTCAACGGCACCGCCGCCTCGGACGAACTCGCGGCCTTCGCCGCCCTCGCCGGGCGCCCCCTGCGCGGCTCGGTGAGCTTCGAGGGCCAGGGCTCCTACGCGCTCGACGACGGCACCGCCAGCGCCATCGGAGCGCTGGTGACGCAGGATGTCGGCATCGGCATCCCGCAGGCCGACGGGCTGCTCGAGGGCCGGGTGACGATGAACGTCAACGGCTCGCGCAGCAGCGAGGGCATCTTCCTGCGCACGCTCGAGATCGACGGCCCGGCCATCACCCTCGACGCGCAGGGCCAGATGGTGCCAAACGCCAGCACCGCGACCTTCGACCTCGTGCTCTCGGACCTTGCGAAGGTGCAGGACGGCATGTCCGGAGCCGCCGCGCTCAAGGGCGACCTGCAGGAAAACGGCGAGGCCTACGTGGTGAACTTCAGCGCCACCGGCCCCGGCGAGACCGCGGCGCAGGGCGTCGTCACCGCCGGCAAGACCGACGCGGGCGAGATCGCCACCGTGGCCTTCGACGGCACCGCCTCGGCGCGCCGGCTCTCGGCATTCGCGCCGCTCACCGGGCAGGCGCTGCGCGGCTCGCTCGATTTCGACGGCGAGGGCTCGTATTCGCTCAGCGATGGTTCGGCCCGCGCCGACGGCACGCTGACCACGCAGGATCTGGGGCTCGGCATTCCCACCGCCGACCAGCTGATCGGCGGCACCGGCCGCGCCGTGGTCTCGGCCTCGCGCGATGCCGACGGCACCATCACCGTGCAGCAATTCGACCTCAGCACCGCCGAGATCACCGCCTCGGCCAGCGGTAGCCTCGGCCAGTCCGGCGACAGCGCACTGACCTTCGACGTGGCGCTGCGCGACCTCGGGCTGCTGGTCGAACAGCTTCCCGGCCGCGCCACCGCCAGCGGCACCGTTTCGGCCACCGGCACCGGCCCCTATCAGGTCAACACCACCCTCTCCGCCCCCGGCGGCACGCAGGCGCAGGTGAGCGGCAGCATCGCCCGCAGCTTTGACAGTGCCAACATCGCGGTGAACGGCAACGCGCCGCTGTCGCTGGCCAACCGCATTGCCGAGCCCAACCTGCTGAACGGCACCGCCCGCATCGACCTGCGCCTCGACGGGCCGCTGGCGGTGTCGTCGCTGTCGGGCTCGGTGCGCGTGAACGGCGCCGACATCGTGCTGCCCGGCCCCGCGCTCACGCTCACCGGCGTTGACATCGACACCCAGCTCGGCGGCGGGCAGGCGCAGCTCACGGTCGAGGGCGCGCTCTCGAGCGGCGGCAGCCTGCGCAGCCAGGGCACCATCGGTCTCACCAGCCCCTACAACGCCGATCTCCGGGTGCGGCTGCGCGACCTGCTTCTGCAGGACCGGCGGCTCTACCAGGCCACCGCCAGCGGCAACGTGACGGTACAGGGCCCGCTGCTCACCGGCCCAGCCATCGGCGGGTGGGTCGAGATCGAGCAGGCCGAGATCCGCATCCCCGAAACCGGGCTCGGACCGGGCAGCCGCAGCTTCACGCTCACCCACGTGCGCGAGCCGGCGCCGGTCCGCCAGACCCGTCTCCGCGCCGGTCTCGTGGAGACGGAACAGCAGGGCCGCGGGTCGTCCTACACGCTGCCGCTCGACCTCGAGATCCGCGCCCCGCAGCAGATCTTCGTGCGCGGCCGTGGCCTCGACGCCGAGCTCGGCGGCTCGCTGACGCTTACCGGCACCTCGGCCGACATCGTGCCCTCGGGCCAGTTCGAGCTGATCCGCGGCCGGCTCGACATCCTCGGCCAACGGCTGGTGCTGGAAAAGGCCGTCCTGCAGCTGACCGGCGACTTCATCCCGACCATCGACGTGCTCGCCACCACAGAGGTCGAAAGCGCCACGGTCTCGGTCGCGCTTAAGGGCGAGGCCACCTCGCCCGAGGTGACCTTCTCATCCAACCCGGCCCGCCCCGAGGAAGAGGTGCTCGCGCTGCTGCTCTTTGGCCGCGATCTGGGCGAGCTCTCGGCGCTGCAGGCGCTGCAGATCGCCTCGGCGGTGAACTCTCTCGCCGGGCGCGGCGGCGAGGGCATCATCGGCAACCTGCGGCAGGGCTTCGGGCTCGACGATTTCGACGTCACCACCGACTCCGAGGGCAACGCGGGCCTGCGGCTGGGCAAGTACATCACCGAAAAAATCTACACGGATGTCGAGGTGAGCAGCGGCGAAAGCTCGATCAACCTCAACTACCAGATCAACCGCAACATCAAGGCGCAGACCAGCGCCACGTCGGACGGCGACACCACGCTCGGGATCTTCTTCGAGAAGGACTACTGAGCCCCCCGTCTCGACCGGCACTTCCTGAAGACCACCGGACCACGCAGAAGGGGCGCCCGCCATGCCGCGAGCGCCCCTTTTCCTTTGAGGGTCTGCCGGACGCAGCCATGGCGCCTGGCCCGCTGCGGTCTCACGAGGCGTGGGGCATTGCCCCCCAACCGCCCCGCATGCCGACAGCCCCAGAGAGCGACGAAGGGCACCCGCTTCACAGCGCACGCCCTTGCGGTCATGGAACCGCTGACCTCTGGCGGCGGTCACCCTGCCCCTCCGCCCCGGCTCGGCCCGGGCGGAGGCAGGCCTCAGCTCAGGCCAAGCCCGAAGTCGAGCCCGACGATCAGCGGGTCGTGGTCCGAGCTGCCGAAGACGCCCGCGTCGTAGAAGGCGCTGTCGACGAAGCTCTCGTCGTAGCTCAGAAGGTCCGGCTCGTCGGCGTTGATGTGCCACTCGGTGACCCCGGTGACGAAACCCGCCAGCATGTCGTCAGCGAAGCCCTGATCCAGCGTGCCCTGCTGGCCGTCGAAGACGTAGGAATAGGCCTCCTCCTGCGCGATGTAGGCGTCGATGAGGTCGGTGAAGCCCGCGTCGTCGTCGAGATACTGGACCGGGTCCTCCTCCGCGTAGGAGTTCATGTCGCCCAGCATCACCACGTTGCTGACGCCGCCGCCGTTGTACCCGGTGCCGATCCACTCGGCGAGCTCGACCGCGGCGTCGGTGCGCACACCGTTCCAGAAGCCCTGCCCGTCGCCCTGGTCGAAGTTGGCATCGGCATAGAGCGCGTCGAGATCGGCCTGCGTGATCGCCGTGCCGCCGCCTGCGAGATAGTCCTCGGCGGCCGAGGCCAGCGCCGCCAGCCCGCTGTCGCCCTTGGACTTGAAGTGCGAGGAGACCACGGTGAAGGTCTCGCCGCTGGAATTGTCCTGGAAGGTCGCGGCGACCGAGGGGCGATTGGACTGGTCATAGGCCTCGAAGTCATAGCCGATGGCGTCGGCGATGGCGGTCGCCAGTGCGTTGGTCACCGCCGCCGAGCCTTCCTCGTAGGCGATGAAGTCGCTGTAGAGCAGCGTCACCGCGTCCGCGTCGTAGATGATGCCGGTGGTGATGGCGTCGGTGCCGATGAACCCGCCGCTGCCGGTCGGATCGACGTAGCCGAAGTTGGCCCCCGGATCGTTGGCGTTGATCAGATCCGTCAGCGTGTCGATGGCCGAGCCCTCGCCCGAACCGTTGTTCTCGATCTCCTGCAGCGCGAGCACCTCGGCGCCGCTGCCAAGGATACCGCCGACCAGCTTGTCCGCCTGCCGCTCGAACTCGGCGGCGGTGTCGGCGCCGCGCGGGTCAAGATCGCCGTCGGGGCCCGTGAGCGCGCCGTCGTCGAGCGTCGTGAAGAAGTTCAGCACGTTGTAGGACGCCACCTGCAGCGTGCCGCCAACGTCATCGGGCGTGTCCTGACGGGCGCCCGAGTTGGTGCTTTCGTCGATGGTCACCGTCCCGGAGGCGTTCACCGTCCACTCGTCGAAGCTGTAGGTCAGCACGCCCTCGACGGTGCTGGTGATCTCGGCGCCGAGACGGATGGTGCTCAGCGAGAAGTCGTCGCCCGCGTCGAGATAGCCGTTGCCGTTGTCGCCGGCGCCACCGGGCAGGAACTCGAATCTGTCGGGGTTCTGCGCCGAGCTGCCGTCGTCGATCAGCAACGAGGCGTTGGCGTTGGCCTCGGCCAGCGCCGCCACCTCCACCGCCTCGGTCTGGGCGTCGAAAAGCTGCGTGGGCTGGGTCTGGATGCCCGCCGAGACCCGGATCTGGCCGTAGCGGTCGAGGTTGTAGTTCTCGGTGATGGTCAGCGCCTCGCTGGTGCCGGTGGTGACCGAGACGCTCATGCCCTCCATGGCCTCGTAATCCGGGGCCGCGTCGGGCGTCAGCAGGATGCTGGCCGCGGTGGGCGCGGTCATGCCACTGCCGAGCACCGTCACCTCGCTGACCGAGGTGAGCTCGGTGAGGCCCTGGTATTCCGCCACGGTGCCGGTTGCCTGCACCAGATCGCCCACGGCGGCGGTCGGCGCGCTGCCGGTGTAGATGAAGAGCCCTTCCGAGGTTGCCGCATTGCCGTCGGCATCCGCGTCCTCTTCCTGCAGGAAGAAGCCGGTGGAGGTGACGTAGGTAACCACCGCCTCGACCGTGACCTCGTCGCCTTCCATGGTGCTGGCGTCGCCGCTGCCCTGCACGGCGCTGATCAGGGTGACCTCGGCCGAGGTGGTGTCGTCGCCGGTCTCGACCGGTTCGAAGATGCCCACGTTGTCGATGAAGAGGCTCTCGGACGAGGCGTTGCTGTCGAGCTCCACCACCAGCCGGGCGCTGTCGATGTCGGCGCCGAGGCTGGTCTCGAGCGTCATCCACGCCCCCTCGATGCCAAGGTCGTCGATGTCCTGCCCGGTGCTGTCGAGCAGCGCGACTATGCCCTGATCGGTCTCCACGTAGATGTTGACGAGGTCGTCCGCCTCCCAGCCGGTCTCCTGCAGGAAGACGTCGAGCGCGACGGTGACCTCGCCGGTGTTGGACAGGTTCACGGTCTGGAAGGTCAGGCGCAGCAGCCCGTCGGCGTCCTGAAGCTCGTAGCCCTGCGTGCCGTCGGTGTAGGCGCCCACGGTGCCGGTGAAATCCTGCACGCCGATGTAATCCCCGTCCGAGATGCCGGTGTCGCCGCGGGTGTTCACCCACGACAGGTCATAGCCCAGCCCCGCGAGGCTGGTGCTATCCACCGTCGCCTGCCCGGCGTTGTTGACCAGATCGACCTCTTCGCCGAGGGCGGTGATCGCCCCGTCGGCCTCGGCGCTGACGTATTGCGCGCCCACCGCCTCGGTCTCGAAGCTCTCGGAGATGCGCAGCAGCCCTTCGTCCACATCCGCGACGGTGACGCCGAGATCGGCGCTGTCCGAGCCGCCGTTGCCGTCGCTGACGGTCACGGTGATCTCGTAGCTGTTGTCGCCGTCGGCATCGCGCGGCAGCTCGAAGTCGGGGGCCCCGGCAAAGGCCAGCGCGCCGGTGGCCGCGTCGATGGTGAACTGCGCGGCATCGGCCCCGGACAGCGCGTAGCTCAGCGTCTCGCCGTCGATGTCGCTGGCCGAGATCCCGGCGTCGATGGCGAGCGTGCCCCCGTCGACGCTCACGGTCTCCGGCACCACCAGCACCGGGGCGTCGTTCTCGCCGGTCACGGTGACGGTCACGGTGGCAACGTCGGTGCCGCCCTTGCCGTCGTCGATCACGTAGGTGAAGCTATCCTGCGCGGTCTCGCCCGCGGCGAGGTCGTCGAAGGCGCTACCCGGGTCGTAGGTCACTGTAATGCCGTCGAAGCCGACAGTGGCGCCGCCGGTCGAGAGCCCAGCCACCGAGACGATCGTGAGGGTGTCGCCGTCGAACTCGCGGTCATTGGCCAGAAGGTCCGCGGCAGAGATCTGCAGCAGCGCGTTCTCGGTGGTTTCGGCGCTGTCGTCGCCCGCCAGCGCGGCGTTGTTGGTGCCGTCGAGGTGCAGCGTGTAGCCGTCGGCCGCGAAGTAAAGCGCCTCGACCCCGAACAGCGTGTCGGTGCCGGTCTCGGGCGCGCCCCCGAGGGCGGTCACGGTGACCGGGCCGAGGCCGAAGAACCCCTGCCCGATGTCGTAGTCGTCGACCCCGCCGGCATATTCGGCCACGTCCTTGCCCGCCCCGCCGATCAGCATGTCCCAGCCGTCGCCGCCGTTCAGCGTGTCGTTACCGGCAAGCCCGAGCAGCAGGTCGCTGCCATCGGTGCCGACGAGCGAGTCAGCCCGGCGCGTACCGAGCCACGCGGAACCGGCGGCTCCGTAGAAGATGCTGAATGCCATGATATTCCCCCGAACCCGGAAAACTGAATCGCCGAAAGCTGTGTCTCCGTTAACTGTAACCATGGAATGACATCGGGCGAGCCTCGCGTCGGGGAGGCACCGCCGCTTGGTGGGGTTCTGCCAACCGGTTGGGCAGCGCGGGTCAATGGCGGAAGACTGTCCCGGCAAACCCCGGAAAGCGCCTCGGGAATAAGGACGCTGTCTTGCAATAGAAGCGGCACATGGAACGCCTTCCCACGAGGGCGCGCCGCACCAATCAGGCGTCCGGATGTGCGAAAGACACCGGGCGGCTGTTCCGCCCGAACGGGCGCCGTTCAGGCAGCCGACCCTTGCGGTCGGGCGCAGTTCGGCCAATTACACGGGGAAACCACTCAGAACGGGAAGCCTTCCGATGAAACGTCATGTCATTGCCATTGCCGCCGCGCTCGCCGGTCTCTCGGCGACCGCTTCCTTTGCCGCCACCCTCGGCCCGCTGGTCACCGCGACCGAGCTCGACGCCGCGCTGCAGGACGGTGCCGAGGCGCCGGTCGTGCTCGACATCCGCGGCGACGCCTATGCCGACGGCCATATCGACGGCGCCATCGCCGCGCCCTACGGCCTGTTCCGCGGCCCGGCCGACAACCCCGGCCAGACCGTGCCGGTCGACCAGCTCGAAGCCACCTACGAGAAGCTCGGGCTCGAGCCCGACGACGCGGTGGTGATCGTCGCGCAGGGCGCCACCGACACCGAGTTCGGGGCCGCAGCACGGGTCTACTGGACGCTGAAGAGCTCAGGCTTCACCGAGCTGTCGATCCTCAACGGCGGCGCGCAGGCCTGGGTCAACGCCGGCCTGCCGGTCTCGAAGGAAGCGGTCACGCCCGAGCCGACCGAGCTCTCGATCAGCTGGGACAACACCTGGACCGCCGAGACCCCCGAGGTCGCCGACGTCATCGCCGGCAAGCGGCAGGCACTGCTGCTCGACGCCCGCCCCGAAGCCTTCTTCGAGGGCAGCAAGGCGCATGAGGCCGCCGAGAAGCCCGGCACCCTGCCCGGCGCGCAGAACTACCCCTACACCCGCTTCTTCCAGAGCGGCGCCACCGCCATCGGCCAGATCTCGGACGTGCAGGAGCTGAAGGCCTCGCTCGGCGTCAGCGACGGCGAGGAGATCGTGTCGTTCTGCAACACCGGCCACTGGGCCGCGACCAACTGGTTCGCGCTGAACGAGATCGCCGGACTCGGCAACGTCAAGCTCTACCCCGGCTCGATGGTCGAGTACTCGCACACGGACGGCGAGATGGCCAACGCGCCCGGCCTGTTCAAGAACCTGATGAACCAGCTCAAGGGCAGCAACTGATGGCACAGACGGCAACCGAGGGCGCGGTCTCCGCGCCCGCCGGAGCCTGGGGCAAACGCGCCGGCCTTCTGGTCGGCGCGCTTGTGCTCGTGGCCCTCGTGGCGCTTTTCGCGGGGGCGCGCTACGGCTTCCTGCTGCTGATCGGGCTCGGCTTCGGCATCGTGCTCGAGGGCATGCGCTTCGGCTTCGCCGGGCCGTGGCGGGCGATGATCCTGCGTCGCGAGCCCTCGGGCGTGATCGCGCAGCTGCTGTCCATCGCGCTGGTCTCGGCCGTGGCGATCCCGCTGCTGGCCAGCCACCCGGGCGAGCTCGTGGGCGCGCAGGCCCCCGTGGGCTTTGCCATGATCGGCGGGGCCTTCATCTTCGGCGCCTGCATGCAGATCGTGCTGGGCTGCGGCTCGGGCACGCTGGTCAATGCCGGCAGCGGCAACCCGGTGAGCCTGCTCGCCCTGCCCTTCTTTGCGCTCGGCAGCTTTGCCGGGGCGTGGAACCTGATCTGGTGGACCGACCTCGGCTCGCTGCCGATCCTGACGCTGCAGGGCACCTCGGGCCTCGCGGTGACGCTGGTGCTGCTGGCGCTGGCCGCGGGGCTGTTCCTGTGGCGCGCGGCGCCGGGCACGGTGAAGCTGAGCCGCCGACACGCCATCGCGGCGCTCCTGCTGGCGGCACTGGCCATCGGCAACCTCGTGGTCGCGGGCCAGCCCTGGGGCGTGGTCTACGGGCTCGGGCTCTGGGCGGCCAAGGGCTACGCGGCGCTTGGCGGCGACTTCGCGGGCTCGGCGTTCTGGAGCGCCCCGGGCTCGATGGAGCGCGTGCAGGCAAGCCTGCTGACCGACTACACCTCGCTCACCGACATCGGCATCATCGCGGGCGCCTTCGGCGTCGCCGCGTGGCGCCGTGGCGCGCTGTCGGCGGCGCTGCCCGGCTACCCGGCGCGGGCGTGGATCGCCACCGTCGTGGCGGGATTCCTGCTGGGCTACTCGTCGCGGCTGGCCTTCGGCTGCAACGTGGGCGCGTTCTTCTCGGGGATCTCGACCGGCAGCCTGCACGGCTGGGTGTGGTTCGTCGCGGCCTTCGCGGGCGCCTTCCTCGGCATCCGCCTGCGCCCTGTGCTCGGGCTGGAGGCGCGCGCATGACCCGCACCTTCACCGCGTCGCTGGCAATGCTCTTCATCGTGGGGCTGGTGGGCTTCGACCTCGCCACCTCCGAGCTCAACCCCTACCAGGCGCCCGCCGCCTTTGCGCTGGGATCCGGGACCGCGGCCTCCGGCGGGTTCTGCGGCGCGCTGCCGAACTGACCGCCCCTCCTTGAAACGTCGAAGGCCCCGCGCGATCTGCGCGGGGCCTTTTTGTCGGCCGGGCAAGCGCGCGGGATCAGACCGCGCCGTCGCTCGCCAGCACGTTGTTGGAATAGGCGTGGTTGCCGGTGACATCCGCGCCGAACCAAGCGGGCGGCTCAAAGGCCGCGGCCTCGGCCTCGGAGGCGAATTCCACCTCAACGAGCCGCAGGTCGCGGTCCTCGAAGAGGTCGAGCTCGTAGACATGGCCGTTCTCGAGCCGTCCGGTCCAACGCACCTTCTCGATGCGGCGGTCGCCGGTCGAGGGCCACATCGCGTCGAAGGCCTCGGCCGGGGTCTCGGGCTCGTGCTCGCTGCGGACCAGCCCGCCCTGCCCCTTCACCGTGAGGAAGAACTTCTCGCCCTTCTGGCGCAGCCGCACCTGCACGGAGTCGCTGGGCACGGTGACATAGCCCTGACGGATCTTTCTGGCCTCGGCCTCGCCGAGATCGGGGAGCGATGCCACGAGGAACTTGCGTTCGATTTCCTGCGCCATGGTCAGAGCCTCTTCTGCACGGTCTGGCAGAGCGCGTCATAGGCCTTGGCCGCGGCGCCGCTGCGGGCGAAGGTCGCCACCGGCGCGCGGTGCACACCCATCTTCTCGACCTCGGTGCTGAACGGGATCGCCACGTCGAGCAGGCGCTTGGGATAGGCCTTGCGCATCCCCTCCATGGTCTCGGCGTGCAGTTTCTTGGTGCCCTGCACCATCGAGAAGAAGCCCATGATCTTCTTCTGCGGCAGGTCCTGCTCGGCGAAGAACTCGAGCAGCTGCTCGAAGGTCCGCTCGGAGAGCGTCGTCGGGATCACCGGCACGAGGATCGCGTCGGCGCTGCGGAAGATGTTCTCGGACAGGGTCGAGATGTTCGGCGGGCAGTCCAGCAGCACCACGTCATAATCGCTGTCGACGCTCTTCAGCGCCTTCTTCAGCCGCGAGCGCGAGTTCTTCATGCGCGACAGGAACACGTCGAAATCGCGGAAGGTCATGTTGGCGGGCAGGATGTCGAGATTGTCGAAGTCGCTGCCCCGGATCGCGCTGGTGAACCGCTTCACGTCGGTGAAGAACCGGTCGTCGGTCAGCTTCTTCGACGGTTTCACCCGGAAATAGAACCCCGACGCCCCCTGCGGATCGAGATCGCAGAGCAGGACACGCTGCCCCGCCTTCGCCAGCCCGTAGGCCACGTTTACCGAGCTCGCGGTCTTACCCACGCCACCCTTGTTCGAGTAGCAGGCGATGATCTTCATGTCGCGGCTCCTTCCGGCTTAAAGAGCGAGCGGAACTGCGCCCGGGTCTCGGGCGCGTCGAATGCGGCGAAGGAGTCGGTCACGCGGGCCCGTTCCTCGACCTGCCCCTGATGTAGCACGGTCACCAGCGCGCCAAGGCTCGTGGCGATTTCGACCGCATCCGACTTCGACCCGGCGGTCAGGCCCTCGGACATGTCCTGCAGCGCCGCCTGCTGCACCGAGTAGTCGTTGAAGGCGCCAAGGTTGTCCTGCAGCCGCTTCAGCGACTTGATCAGCGCCCGCACCTCTTCGTCGCCGAACAGCGGGGCGAAGAATTCCATCAGGTAGCGCAGCTTCTTGCAGTGGATGCGCAGCTCGTGCACGTCCTCGTCGGGCGTGTGCTCTCCGATGCTGCGGGCGATGGCGCAGACCTTCTTGTAGCGCTTCCAGATCAGCATCTTGGCGTAGTCGAGCGCGTGGCGGTCGGCCTCGGGCCCCTTGCCGAGCCGCTTGGGCCGGTCGAACAGCTTCTCGAGCTTCGCCATCTCCTTGGCATAGCCCTTGCCGCCGAGATAGGCCGCGAGCTCGGCCTGTGCCTCGCCCCGGTTTCCGGCGAAGGTGGCGAAGAGCTTCTCGAGGCCACCGCGGAACTTGGCGGGCACCAGCGCGATGTAGCGGTCGCGCTCGAGCATATAGACGTCGAGATCGCGCAGCGCCCCGGTGCGCGCCATGATGGCGCCGAAGCGGGCCTTGAGATCGGCGGTCTGCTTCTCGTCGTAGACGCCCTTGAAGAGCGAGATCACCGAGCGCACGCGGCGCAGGGCGACGCGGTACTCGTGCAGGAACTCGCTGTCGAGATCGGCGATCACGCCGGCCTCGTTGCGGCGGGCCAGCGCGATCTGGGCCCCGATGATGTCGTTGGCGGCCCTGAAGGCGCGCTCGTCGGGGGTCATCGTGACCCGCAGTTTGCCGGTCATCGTGGGGTCTTCGCCGCGCAGCACGGCGCAGGCCTCGGCCGCGTTGGTGACGGACCCGCCGCGGGCGCCCGCGAGCGCCGAGGCGAATTGCTTGAACGACTTGTCATAGCCACGCAGCGCCCGCAGGTCGAACATGGTGACGGTGCCGTCCGCGGTCGAGAGCACCCAGGCATCGCCGCGCAGGTGGGTCTTCTCGTAGTCGTCGAGCACCCGCACCGGCGCATGGGACAGCGCGCCCTCGGCCACGGTCATCAGGGTGCGCAGGGGCGACACCACGCCGGCCAGCGCCTCGGTCACCGGGCCCGCGGGCATGCGTTCGACGAAATCCGGCTCGGCCGGGTCCTGCGTCAGGATCCCGCCCTCTCCGAGCAGCATCAGCGCGTCGCCGGTGGCGACCAGCAACCGGCCCTTGGCCGCGATCTGGGCGTCGAACGTGTCGATCAGGCGGATCTCGGTCGCGGCGGTCGCCTCTTCCGTGGCCACGGAGAGCCCGCCAAGGTCGAGCCCGGCGAGGTCGGTCCGAAGGTCTCCGGCCCGAAACAGGGCTAAAGTCGCGGTCGCGGTCATGTCCGGTCTCCGAAGCTGGGTCGCAAGGTCTTTCTGAGCCTCCCTGGCAAGGTCCGTGCCCGATCGGGCGGTCTCTGTCGGTGAAGAGCCGTTCTTCCCTGAAATCATTACAGACCTCAAGATCGCAATTCGACCGAAAGCGCACCCTGACGTGTTGACGCGGGCCCGCTGCCCGCCTTCTGAGGCCACGACCAGCGCCAGAGCCCAGCTGTCTTGCAACCCGCAACCAGACTGCCCACCACAGCGAAGAACGTGGACAGAACGGCGCCGACGAGATACCCTTTAGGTAGATTCATCCCAGTTCGTTTCCGCCATTATGTGAGAGACGGAACGACCTCGAATAGGTTCAAGCACTTTTCAGGCCCGGGAGGGACGACCCATGACGTACGAGGTTCCCAGCATCAGTTTCAGGACGGCAACCCGCGGCGCGGCAGCCTGCGGGCTCGCGCTTTTCGCCACTACCGGCGCGGCGCTGGCGGCGGAGGGCGGCATCGGCTTCTACCTGCTCGGCTCCAAGGGCCCCTACGCCGGGGTTCTGGTGCCGCCGGGCACCTACATCAACAACGACCTCTACTTCTACACGGGCAACGCCTCGGCCAGCGAGTCGCTGTCGCTGGGCGGCGAGATCACCGCAGATGTCGACGCCATCGCCCGGCTCGACGTGTTGACAGGCATATGGGTGCTGCCCAACGAGGTGCTGGGCGGCAACCTCGCCTTCACCCTGTCGCTGCCCTTCGGCTATCAGGACGTCAAGGGGAAGGCGGCGGTCACGGGCACCGCGCTCGAGGCCTCGGTCAACGACGACGTCTTCACCATGGGGGACCCGGTCCTCGGGGCGACGCTGGGCTGGCACAGCGGCAACCTGCACTGGACCACCGGCGCGCTCGTCAACGTACCCATCGGCGACTACCACGAGGGCGATCTCGCCAATATCTCGTTCAACCGCTGGGGCCTCGACCTCACCGGCGCGCTGACATGGTTCGACCCGGCCACCGGCTGGGAGGTCTCGGGCGCCGCGGGCTTCACCTTCAACGGCGAGAACCCCGAGACCGACTACCGCACCGGCACCGAGTTCCACTTCGAGACGGCGGTCACCAAGACCTTCCCCTCGTCCTTCTCGGCGGGGCTCGTCGGCTACTATTACGAGCAGATCAGCGAGGACAGCGGATCGGGCGCCACGCTCGGCGACTTCAAGGGCCGGGTGAGCGCGCTGGGGGCGACCTTCGGCTACAATTTCCAGATGGGCAACACGCCCGTGTCGATGCGGCTCAGGGTGCTGCAGGAGTTCGAGGCGCGCAACCGGCTCGAGGGCACGGCGGCCTTCCTCACCCTGAGCTTCCCGCTCGGCGGCTAACGGCAAGGTTGCATCTGACCCAGCGTCAGATCTTGCCCGCTGACGGGCAGCGTCACCATATCGGACCCGGGCCAGAGAAGAAGATGGAGAGAAACGATGCGGACCAAGACGGTATGGCGCGGCGGCCTTGCGCTGATCGGCGTGTGTTGTGCCCTGGCCGGAGGAACCGCCGTGGCTGAGCCGGCCGAGCTTCCGGTGATCGTGCGGCTGGCAGATGGCGCCACCCTGCCCCCCGACGCCACGCTCGAGGTCTCGCTGCTGGACGTGTCGCGCGCCGACGCGCCGTCGGTGACGATCTCCGAGCGCGACTACAAGATCTCCGAACTGCCGGTCGAGATCCGCCTGCCCTACGAGAGCGACAAGATCGACGAGCGCATGAGCTACATCGTCTCGGGCAAGGTCGCCGTGGGCGACACGGTGCTGCTGCGCACCACCACCGCCTATTCCGCCCTCACCCGCGAGGCGCCCGAGCGGCCCGAGATCGAGCTCGAGCAGGTCGCGACGCTGGCCGCCACGCCGCGCATCAGCGGCGTCGAATGGGCGGCATTCGAGATCGGCGGACGGATGCTGGTGGCCGAGGATCCGCCCACCATCGCCTTCCTCGACGACGGCAGTTTCTCGATGTACGGCGGCTGCAACACCTTCCGCGGCAAGGCCGAGATGGGCAACGGCACGCTTCGCATCAGGGAGCCCTTCGCCGGGACCAAGCGGCTCTGCCCCGAGCCGCGCATGGAGCTGGAGAAGACCATGGTGGACGCGCTCAACGCGACCCGCGGCTACGTCCGCGTCGACAACCGCCTGAGCCTGACCAACGAGGCCGGCGTCACCACGCTGCGCCTGACCGAACGGCCCGAGTAACGCCTTGCGACACAGACCCGGGGCCCGTCAGGGGCCCGCGGTCCAGTGCGCCTCGGGGTGGGCCTCGCAATAGGCGCCGAGCCGCGACAGCGCCACGCTGTAGTCCTCGCCGCTCGCCGCCGCGTATCCCTTAACATAGGCGAAGACGAAGAGCATGCTCACGACGTCGCCGTCGGGCATGTCCGAGGCCACCGAGGGATCGACCCGGAAGAGCTCGCGCACATCGCCGCAGGTGGCCTCGTCGAAGAGCCATGTCTCCGAGGCGCTTACCACCTCGAGCGTGGCCGGATCGGCCATGACGAAGGCGGGGGCGAAGGCCGGCAGAACCAGCGCGAACAGCAACGCAACAGGAGCTTTCATAGGTCTTGTGACCTCTTGGGGGGCGCGGCGGGACGCCTTGCCCGGTGTCGTTGTGCCGGGGGCGACGGTGTTGCCGCCGCCGCCCGCCC
Source organism: Salipiger sp. HF18 (assembly GCF_011806505.1). Taxonomy (NCBI): domain Bacteria; kingdom Pseudomonadati; phylum Pseudomonadota; class Alphaproteobacteria; order Rhodobacterales; family Roseobacteraceae; genus Salipiger; species Salipiger sp. HF18. The sequence continues at coordinate 29,302 of NZ_JAATOS010000003.1, forward strand.
GGCCAGTCGATTGCGCCCGGTCTCAGGCGTGCAGGCCCCGCTCTTCCGGCGGCAGCTTGCGGGCGGCAAGGGCGAAGGCCACCATGGTCACGCCGCTCGAGATCAGCTCGATGGCGAGCAGCGCGCCCAGCAGCACCGCGCTCGACTGCAGGAAGTTGCCGAAGACCATGACCCCCAGCACCACCGACAGCACCCCCGACAGCAGCGCCACCCAGAAGTAGCCGCTGCCGCGTGCGCCAAAGGCCATGACGATCTTCAGCACGCCGTTCACCACGAACATGATCGCCACCATCATGGTCAGCGTGATGATCCCGACCAGCGGATTCCCAAGCAGCGTCACGCCAAGCCAGACGTAGGCGATGCCCAGCAGCACGCCGAGGATCTTCGAGCCCCAGCCATCGGCGCGCAGGGCGGCAACGAGCTGCCCGATGCCGCCGAAGACGAAGCACCATCCGGCGATCTGCTCGGCCGCGACGCTGGCGGCGAAAGGGTTCATCAGGGCGAAGATGCCGCCGAGGATCAGCACGATCCCCACGATCAGCCAGAGCAACCAGTTGTTCATTGTCTCATCCTCCAGACGTGTTGCGCCGCCCCCGAACCGGAGGCCGCGCGCGAAAACGGATTGACGGAAATCTCAGGACGGCCGGACAAAGGCATGGCCTCCGGGACTTGGGGATTCCCGGGGCGGAAAAGCGACTCCCGCAAGCCTCGGTCACGAAAGCCAGACACGGCATAACCCTCTCCCAAGCAACGGTTTCATAAAACAATCGGCCGCAAGCAATATATTGGTAACCCGAAAAATGCGGTCCGAGAACAGGCAATGTTCCGGTCTCCGTACATAAAGTCCCCTTGGAATTGCGGCCCACAATACGGGCCGCGCAGCCCCGCTCTCCGCGCCTCGTGACGCAGCTCCCGCGGCCGCCGCTGCGCTTCGGTCGCCGTTGACCGCGGGCGCGGGCGTCTCTAGCCTGAACTGCAGGGGAGAGTTTCGGGGGGAACATGCGGTTTCTAAGGTTCGTCGTCGCGCTCGCGCTGGTGGTCGTCATCGTGGGGATCGCGGTCTTTACCATGCGCGTGCTGTACCCGCTGCCCGAGCTGGAAGGCCGCAGCGAAAGTACCCACCTGCAGCCCTCGGCCGAGACGCCGCTGGGCAAGGCCCTGCTGCCTGCGACCGAGGCCCACCCCGGCCAGAGCGGCATCTGGCCGCTCGCCGACGGGCGCGAAGCCTTTGCCGCACGCATCCTGCTCGCCCGCCGCGCCCAGCAGAGCATCGACGTCCAGTACTACATCTGGCAGACCGACACGACCGGGTGGATCCTGCTCGATGAATTGAGACAGGCCGCCGAGCGCGGCGTGCGGGTGCGGATGCTGCTCGACGACAACGGCATTCCCGGGCTCGACGCCGAGCTCGCGGCACTGAACGCGCTGCCCGATGTCGAGATCAGGATCTTCAACCCGTTCACCCTGCGCAGCCCCAAGATTCTGTCCTACGCCTTCGACTTCCCGCGACTGAATCACCGGATGCACAACAAGTCGATGACCGTGGACGGCGCCGCAACCGTGGTCGGCGGGCGCAACATCGGCGACATCTACTTCGATTACGGCAACGGCGTGCATTACTTCGACGCCGACGTGCTGGCGGTCGGTCCCATCGCGGCCGAGGTCGAGGGGGCCTTCGACGAATACTGGTCGAGCGGCTCGTCCTACCCGGCCGAGACCATCCTGCCCGACGCCCCCGACGGGATGGAAAGCCTTCTGGCCCACGCGCAGCAGGCCCGCGAGACCGCCGTCGGCTCGGATTACGCGCAGGCCGTGGCCGACACGCAGCTGGTGCAGCGGCTCGAGGCCGGGACGCTCGAATTCGAGTGGGGCGAGGTCTCGCTGTTCTACGACGATCCTGCCAAGGGTCTGGGCGAGGCCGAGGCCGACGCGCTGCTGATCAGCCACATCCTCGAGATCGCGCAGCCCACGAAGAGCTTCGACCTCGTCAGCGCCTATTTCATTCCCGGCGACGCCGGAACCGAGATCCTCAACGGCTTTGTCGAGAGCGGCGTGAAGACGCGGGTGCTCACCAACGCGCTGGCCGCCACCGACGTGCCGCCGGTACACAGCGCCTACATGCGCTATCGCGGCGATCTGGTGGATGGCGGCGTCGATGTGCTTGAGCTGCGTCCGCAGGCGGACCGGGTCAAGGAGCGCGATCTCTCGAGCATGATCGTGGGCTCCGCCTCGAGCCTGCACGCCAAGACCTTTACCATCGACGGCGAGCGGATCTTCGTGGGCTCGTTCAACTTCGATCCGCGCTCGGCGCAGCTGAACACCGAGATGGGGCTGCTGATCCCGAGCGCCGCCATGGCGCAGGCGCTTGGCCAGGTGCTCGACGATCCCCGGCAGTTCTACGTCATCGAGCGCGATCAGGACGGCGAGCTGGTCTGGATCGAGACCGCCGAGGACGGCACCGTGACCACGCTCCACGACGAGCCCGAGACCGGCGCGTTCAAGCGGGGACTGGTGCGGTTCATGAGCTGGCTGCCGATCGAGTGGCTGCTCTGAGGTCTGCCGCCCGGCCTCATTGCGGCGCCGGGGGCTCGAGCCCGAGCAGCCCGGTCAGCGCCACTGCCACGCTGCGGCCAAGGTTGCCGAAGGCGGCTTCCACCCCGTCCGAGATCGCCGGGTAGAGATCGGCCTCGATGCGCTTCAGGGTCTCGTTGAGCTCGCCGATGCATTGCTCGGCGCGGGCGACCTGTGCCTCGAGCTCGGTGCAGATGTGCAGGTCCGGCCTCCCGCCCTCGCGCAGCTCGGCGATGTTGGCGCGGGTCTCGGCGATCTGCACGGTCAGCGCGCGGATCTCGGAGCGTACCGGAAGGATGGTCTCGGTGATCCCGGCGAGGTCGTCGGTGATGTGCTCGACCTTGGACAGCGCGCTCCACCCCAGCCAGAGGCAGAGCGCCAGCAGGATCAGCGTCGCGTTGAGAAGCGCCAGCACGAGGTTCCAGAGCGTCCGCCCGAGGCTTCGGCGTTCCATCGGTCCCGCTCCCCGCGCCGCGCCGTCAGGCCTTCTTCTTGTCCTTGGCGTTTTCGGCGAGTTGCTTGAAGACGTAGATCGGGATCAGGATGGTGGCGATGAGGCTGCCCAGCCAGACCAGCAGGGTCGCGCCGAGCCAGTTGGCCACGCCACCGATCGACATGCCCGGCAGCAGCAGGTCGGTGATCAGAAGCCCGATGGAGACCGTCACCAGCGCCACGCCGCCCATCAGCTGCGGCAGATGCTTGAGCGAGATCTTGGTGATCAGCGGGCCGAGCACGGCCTGGATGACCGAGAAGGCAACGACCACGACGACAAAGGACAGCGCGTCGATCTGGAAGCCTTGCAGCAGCAGGACGGCCAGCAGAAGACCCACGGCGTTGGCGATCAGGTAGGCGGCGGCGGAAAGGGCTAGGCGGACCAAAATCAGTGCCTCCGAAATGTCCCGGGACCCACCGGGTCAGACAATGACCGAGGCCCGGGAAATGACAATCTCAAGTTGAAGTCTGCCAGCGGAATTCGACAGGTCAAGGACATTCGTGCCAAGGCGGGAGACGCTTCCCCGACAGGTGTACCAGGCTTTGTCCGGGGGTTGTCACGACTCCTGCTGCGGCTCTAAGGTCGCCCTGAGGGTGTATGCGCCACCCCGCGCGCGCCCGGGACATGCGATACCGGCGACCATTCCCGGGGCCGGCCCACACTGCCCCGCCACCAGCCGCAGCCAGGACAGGAATCGACGACGTGCGCAGATCCACCCGAAGCAGACCGCAAAGCGTCTGGCGCTTCCTGGCCGTGGTCTTCGCCACGGCGCTGCTCGCGACGCAGGCCCCCGCGCAGGAGGACGGCTATGTCGGCTCCGACACCTGCGCCGGCTGCCACACCGACGCGGCCGAGGCCTGGGAAGGCTCACACCACGCGCTGGCCTGGACGGAGGCCACGCCCGAGAACATCCTCGCGGATTTCGACGGCACCGAGTTCGCGCTCGGGAACATGCGCGTACGCTTCCGCATCGGCGAGGACGGCACCCGCTTCGCCTCGGTGACCGAGCGTGGCGGCGTCACCACCGAGTACCCGGTGCAGGCCGTCGTCGGCGTCGCGCCGCTGCAGCAGTATCTCTTCGAGACGGAATCAGGCCGCCTGCAAAGCTTCGACGTGGTCTGGGACACCGAGAAGGGCGACTGGTTCCACCTCTACCCCGGCACCAATCCGCCCCCCGAGGACGCCTTCCACTGGTCCGGTCCCTACAAGACCTGGAACGCCCGTTGCGCCACCTGCCACGCCACCGGCTTTGAGGCCAACTACGACATGGCGACACGCGGCTATGCATCGGAACAGGTCGAGATCGGCGTCGGCTGCGAGGCCTGCCACGGCCCGGGTGCGCGCCATGCCGAGTGGGCGGAGCAATGGCAGACCACGCAGGCAGCGCCGCCCGAGAACCACGGCTTCCCACGCGACCTGTCGGACCCTGCGGCGTTCCTCGACACCTGCGGCGGCTGCCATTCGCGGCGCGAGGCCTATTTCGACGGCACCCCGCCGGCGGGGACGTCCTATCACGACGCCTACAACCTCTCGCTGTTGCGCCCCGGGCTTTACTGGCCGGACGGGCAGATCCGCGACGAGGTGTACGTGCTGGGCTCGTTCCTGCAGTCCAAGATGCAGGACAGGGGCGTCACGTGCAACAATTGCCACGATCCCCACAGCGCCGAGCTGATCGCCGAGGGCAACGCGGTCTGCACCACCTGCCACAGCGCCGCCGGCAACCCGGACTTCCCGAGCCTGCCTCTCGAGGTCTTCGACAGCCCCGAGCACCATCACCACCCCGAGGGCAGCACCGGCGCGCAGTGCAAGTCCTGCCACATGCCCGAGCAAGTCTACATGGGCAACGACTGGCGCGCCGACCACTCCTTCCGCATTCCGCGTCCGGACCTGAGCGCCGAGACCGGAGCGCCCGACGCCTGCACCTCGTGCCACACCGAGCGCAAGCCGGACTGGGCGGCCTCCGAGATCGCGAGCTGGTTCCCCGACAGCTCCCATCGCGGGCCGCATTACGGACAGGTGCTGGCGCGCGCGGTCAACAGCCCGGAGCCGGTCACCGACGATCTGGCGGCGCTGGCGACGGAAGAGGCGCAGCCCGGCATCGTGCGCGCCACCGCGATCTGGCTGATGGCGCAGGAAGGTACGGCGCTCGACGCGGCAACGCTGGAGCGGCTGCTGGCCGATCCCGACCCGCTGGTACGGGCCTCGGCGCTCGACGCCGGGCGCAGTGCCGAGCAGCCCGAGATCCTGCTGCTGATCGCGGGCATGCTCGATGATTCCTCGCGCACAGTGCGCATCGCCGCCGCCAAGGCCATGCTCGGCGCGCCCATTGCGCATCTTCCGGGGGCAATGTCGGTGCGGCTGCAGCAGGCGCAGGGAGAGTGGCAGGCGGCTCTGTCCTCGCGGCTCGACTTCCCCGAGACCCACCTGCAGCTCGGGGGCATGGCGCTCAGCACCCGGCGTTTCCCCGCCGCGGCGCAGGCCTTTGCCGAAGTCACCCGGCTTGATCCGCAGCACGTGGACGCCTGGGTGATGCGGGCGCGGCTGGCGGCGGCGCTCGAGGACGTGGACGCGGTGCGCGAGATCCTCGAGGCGGCGATCGCCGCCAACCCCGAGGCCCCGGCGCTGCAGGGGATGATGTCGCAGATCGACGCCCAGTCGCCCTGATGCGCCGATCAGCCGATCAGCCGCTCAGACGGGCGGCCCGGGTCGGCCCCGGCCTCCGAGTTAGCGCCGGCGTCAGGCTCAGCCCTGACGGCGCGACGACAGCCAGCGCACCCAGTCGCTCTCGCTGCCGGCGAAGGCGTTGAGATCCACCGTCCCGCGCACCCCCGGCACCAACCCGGTGCCGCTGTACTGCCAGAAGCTCCAGCGTTCGTTGGGGTAGCGGTCCTGCGGATGGGCGGTGACCGAGCGCAGCCAGAACTCCTGCCCGCGCAGCTGGCCGAGGTCGTTGCGCGCGTAGAAATCCGGCGTCGTGTAGATCAGCGGCGCGGTGCCGTAGTGGCGCTGCACGATCCGGGTGAATTCCTCGATGCTCGCGCGCACCGAGGCCGGGTCAGGCCGCAGCTTGCAGGTGGGCGAGAGGTGGTTCCACTCCATGTCGAGGATCGGCGGCAGGTCGCCCCGCACCCGCGGCACGTTGGCGATGAACCACTCGGCCTGCTCGCGCGCCGTCCTGCAGAAATAGTAGAAATGGTAGGCGCCCACCGGCACCCCTGCCCCGCGCGCCGCGGCGGCATTCTCCCTGAACGCAGGATCCAGAAGGTCGCCGCCCTCGGTCGCCTTGAGCCAGGCGAAGCGGATGCCGGCCTTGCGGGCGGAGAACCAGTTGATCTGCCCCTGATAGCGCGCGGCGTCGAGCCCGTGCACCGGGTAGTTCGCGGGCGAGATCCGGCCCCACGCGTGCGGGTCGGTGTCGCCGAAGCGGTTGGGAATGCCCTCGGCGCGGTTCTCGCGAGTGTAGAGCTCGGAGGCGCCGGAGACCTGCGCCGAGGCGCCCGTGGTCCTGACCTGGGGGCTGCTGCCGCCGCACGCCGCGAGCAATGTCATGGCGATCGTGAGGCCGAGAGCCGTGGCTCGTGCCCGGCCCGGTCGAGTTGTCTTTCGCATCCTGCCTGTCCCTGCTGCCTGTTCCGGTTTCTTGCCTGGCAACAAGGATAGCGCGAAAACCTGTATCACGCATCAACTGCGTCGCCGGGCAGGATCACAATTCCCGCCCGACCGCTGTAACGCTCAGCGCTGCGCGGTTTCCCAGTTCGGGTGGATCCACGGCGCATCGTTGCGCGGCGGCAGCGGGGCGCGGCCGAGGATGTGGTCGGCGGCCTTCTCGCCGGTCATGATCGACGGCGCATTCAGGTTGCCGTTGGTGATGCGCGGGAAGATCGAGCTGTCCGCCAGCCGCAGCCCCTCGACGCCGATGACCCGGGTCTCGGGATCGACCACCGCCGTGGGATCGTCGGCGCGACCCATGCGGGCGGTGCCGCAAGGGTGGTAGGCGCTTTCCACGTGCTGGCGGATGAAATCGTCGAGCTCGTCGTCGCTCTGGACGTCGGCACCCGGCTGGATCTCGTGCTTGTAGTAGGGCTTGAAGGCGTCCTGCTCGAAGATCTCGCGGGTGAGCCGGATGCACTTGCGGAAGTCCGCCCAGTCCTTTTCGTGGCTCATGTAGTTGAAAAGGATGCGCGGCGCCTCGTGCGGATCCGAGGACCGCAGCGTGACCTCGCCCCGCGACGGGCTTCGCATCGGGCCGACATGGGCCTGGAAGCCATGGCCCTCGGCCGCGACCTGGCCGTCGTAGCGCACGGCGATGGGCAGGAAGTGGTACTGGATGTCGGGATAATCCACGCCCGTGTCGGAACGGATGAAGCCCGCGCTCTCGAACTGGTTCGAGGCACCGGGCCCGGTGCGGGTGAAGAGCCAGCGCGCCCCGACATAGGCCTTGCCGAGCAGGCTCCAGTACTTGAAAAGGCTCACCGGCTGGCTCGCTGCCGCCTGGATGTAGAGCTCGAGATGGTCCTGCAGGTTCTGACCGACGCCGGGACGGTCGGCCACCACCTCGATGCCGTGCTCGGCGAGATGCGCCGCCGGACCGATCCCCGAGAGCATCAGCAGCTTCGGCGAGTTGATCGACGAGGCGGCGAGGATGACCTCGGCCTCGGCCCGGATCACCTCGATCTTGCCGCCGCGCTCGACCTCGACGCCGACGGCGCGGCCGTCCTCGATCACCACGCGGCGGGCGAAGGCGCGGACCAGATCGCAGTTCTCCATCTTCAGAGCCGGGCGCAGGTAGGCCTTGGCAGCCGAGAAGCGCTCACCCTTCCAGACGGTCATGTCGTAGGGGCCGAAACCTTCCTGCTGGTGGCCGTTGTAGTCGGGCGTGACGGGATAGCCCGCCTGCTGCCCGGCCTCGACGAAGGCCTGCGTCAGCGGGTTGTCGCGCCGCCCGCGGCTCACCCGCAGCGGGCCGTCGGTGCCGCGCCAACGCGCATCGCCGCCATGGCCGCCGTCGCTCCAGTTTTCCTGCCGCTGGTAGTAGGGCAGCACGTCGGCATATCCCCAGCCATCGGCGCCCTGATCGCGCCAGTGGTCGAAGTCGCGGGCGTGGCCGCGCACGTAAATCATGCCGTTGATCGAGGACGAGCCGCCGATGACCTTGCCGCGCGGCGTCGCCAGCCGGCGCCCGCCGAGATGGGGCTCGGGCTCGGACTGGAAACCCCAGTCGTAGCGCGACATGTTCATCGGGTAGCTGAGCGCTCCCGGCATCTGGATCAGCGGCCCCACATCGGTGCCGCCGTGCTCGATCACCAGCACCCGCCGACCAGCCTCGGCGAGCCGGTAGGCCATGGCGCAGCCGGCGCTCCCGGCCCCGACGATGACGTATTCGGCCTGCATCAGAAAGGAGCCTCCACATCGCCCATGCGGACATAGACGGATTTCATCTGGCTCCAGTGCTCGATCGCGGCCTTGGAGTTCTCGCGGCCCACGCCGGACATTTTCACGCCCCCGAACGGCGCCTCGACCGGCGCGTCGTTGTAGGAGTTGATGAAGCAGCTGCCCGCCCGAAGCTGGCCGATCACCCGGTGACCGCGGGCGAGATCGCGGGTGAAGACCCCGGCGGCGAGCCCGTACTCGGTGGCATTGGCGCGTGCGATGGCCTCTTCCTCGGTGTCGAAGTCGAGCACGCTCATCACCGGGCCGAAGATCTCTTCGCGGGCGATGGTCATGTCGTCGGTGACGTCGGCAAAGACCGTGGGCTCGAGGTACCAGCCGTCGCGGTCAATGCGATTGCCGCCGGTCACCAGACGTGCGCCCTCGGCGACGCCCTTCTCGATGAAGCCCTGCACGATGGTCATCTGGCGTTCCGACACCATCGGGCCGAAGCTCGTGGCCTCGTCCAGCGGATCGCCGATCACCGCGCTCTTCAGGCGTTCGGTCAGGCGGGCGAGGAAGGCCTCCTTGATACCCTTCTGCACGAAGACCCGGGTGCCGTTCGAACAGACCTGCCCCGACGAATAGAAGTTGCCGAGGATGGCGCCGCCCACGGCGTTGTCGATGTCGGCGTCGTCGAAGACCAGCATGGGAGATTTACCGCCCAGCTCCATGGTCACGTGCTTCATGCCCTCGGCGGCGGCGGCGTAGACACGGCGGCCGGTCGGCACCGAGCCGGTGAGCGAGACCTTGGCCACGCGCGGGTCGGTGACCAGCGCGCTGCCGACCTCGCCCATCCCCTGCACCACGTTGAAGAGCCCCGCAGGGGCGCCGGCCTCGGTCAGGATCTCGGCGACCTTGAGGGCACACAGCGGCGTCGCCTCGGAGGGCTTGAACACCATGGCGTTGCCGCAGGCCAGCGCGGGCGCGGCCTTCCAGCAGGCAATCTGGGTGGGGTAGTTCCACGCGCCGATACCGACGCAGACGCCCAGCGGCTCGCGGATGGTGTAGACCCAGTCCTCGCCCAGCGGGATGTGCTCGCCGGTGAGGCTTGCAGCAAGACCGCCGAAATACTCCAGCGCATCGGCGGCCGAGCTCGCGTCGGCCACCAGCGTCTCCTGCAGCGGCTTGCCGGTGTCGTATGTCTCGAGCACCGAGAGGTCGTGGTTGCGCTCGCGCATGATCTGCGCGGCGCGGGTCAGCACTCGCCCCCGCTCGCGAGGGGAGAGCTTCGCCCACTCGGCCTGCGCCTTCTCCGCCGCGACCAGCGCCTGTTCGACGATGGCGGGTGTGGCGGCGTGGAGCGTCGCGATCCGTTCGCCGGTGGCGGAGAAGATCACCGGGATCTCGGCGCCTGCGGTATCCTCGACATAGGCGCCGTTGACGTAGTGGCTGCCGTCGGGCTGGAGTTCATAGGGCATCGGTCATCCTCTGTCGAAAGGTCATTCGCCGCGCGGGTAGCGGGCGTTTTCCTCGACCACGTTCAGGTCCATGTGGTTGCGCATGAAGCGGTCGCTGGCCTTCTGCAGCGGCTGGTAGTCCCAAGGGTAGTAGGCGCCGTTGCGCAGGCTTTCATAGACGACCCAGCGCTTCGCCTGGCTCTTGCGGACCTCGGCGTCGAAGCGGTCGAGATCCCAGCGCTCGTCGGCCATGGCGCGGAACCGCGCCAGCGTCTCGGCATGGGTCGGATCGGCGGCGAGGTTGGTCAGTTCGTGCGGGTCGGCGGCAAGGTCGAAGAGCTGCTCGGGGTCGAGCGTGCAGCGGGTGTATTTCCAGTCGCCCTCGCGCAGCGCGACCAGCGGCGCATAGGAGGCCTCGGCGGCGTATTCGATCGCGACCGGCCCGCGCCCCTCGCCCCTGGCGACCGGCACGAGCGTCTCGCCCGCGGTCCACGGCATCACCTCGTCCATGCTGACGCCGGCGAGATCGCAGAGCGTCGGGCAGACGTCGATGTTGCTCACCGGCGTCTCGACCAGTCCCGACGCGACCCCGGGGGCGGCCATCATCATCGGCACGCGCGAGGAGCCCTCGAAGAAGTTCATCTTGAACCACAAGCCGCGCTCGCCGAGCATGTCGCCGTGATCCGAGACGAAGAGGATCGCGGTGTTCTCGGCCTGGCGGGTACCCTCGAGCGCCTCGAGGATCTCGCCGATCTTGTCGTCGAGATACGAGATGTTGGCGAAGTAGGCCCGGCGCGAGCGGCGGATGTCCTCTTCGGTGATGTCGAAGCTGCGCCAGTCGTTGGCGTCGAAGATGCGCTGCGAATGCGGATCCTGGTTGTCGTAGCCGAGATCGCCAACCTCGGGCAGCAGGTGCTCGCAATCCTCGTAGAGATCCCAGTACTTGCGCCGCGCCACGTAGGGGTCGTGCGGGTGGGTGAAGCTGACCGTGAGGCACCACGGCCGGGCGTCCTTGCGCCGCCCGAGGTCATAGACCTTGCGGGTGGCGTGGTAGGCGACCTCGTCGTCGTATTCCATCTGGTTGGTGATCTCGGCCACCCCTGCCCCGGTCACCGAGCCCATGTTGTGATACCACCAGTCGATGCGCTCGCCCGGCCTGCGGTAGTCCGGCGTCCAGCCGAAATCGGCCGGGTAGATGTCGGTGGTCAGGCGCTCCTCGAAGCCGTGCATCTGGTCGGGACCGACGAAGTGCATCTTGCCCGAGAGACAGGTGTGGTAACCTGCGCGGCGCAGATGGTGGGCGTAGGTCGGCAGGTCCGAGGGGAACTCGGCGGCGTTGTCGTAGACCCCGGTGACCGACGGAAGCTCGCCCGACATGAAGCTGGCGCGGCCCGGCGCGCAGAGCGGCGAGGCGGTGTAACAGTTGCGGAACCGCACCGACCGCTTCGCCAGCGCCTTGAGGTTGGGCGCGTGCAGCCAGTCGGCCGGACCGTCGGGGAACAGGGTACCGTTGAGCTGGTCCACCATCAGGATCAGGAGGTTCGGTCGTGTCATGCGAGGGCCCTCAGTTCGTTTTCGAGCGCGGCCAGGACATGGGCCGAGGCGTTCTGCTCGGGCTCGTCCGACGGGAAATGCGCGAAGCGCAGGTAGATCCCGTCGATGAGCGCGGCGATGCGCCGGGCGATGCCCGGGGCGGCGTCGCCGGCCAGTTGTTTCAGGTCGCGGGTCAGGTTGGAGTGCAGGCGGCGGTGATAGACCACCAGAAGGCGCTGCGCCTCGGTGGAGCGATGCGCCAGCACATAGAAGTTCAGCCAGGAGGCGATCACGTTGTGGCTGAAGTTGGTTTCGCTGAAACTGGCACGAATTACGCCCTCGAGCCGGGCACGGGGCGATTCGGCCTCTCTCAGGGCGGCGCGCACCTCCTGCCCGTAGGCGCTCAGGATGTGCCGCATCGAGGCCAGGAACAGCCGGTCCTTGTCCCCGAAATAGTGGAAGGCAAGGGCCGGCGAGACCCCTGCACGCCTGGCGATTTGCCCTACCGTGACGGTCAGCGCACCGGTGGCGCCGATCTCCTGGATCGTCGCCTCAATAAGCTGCGTTCTGCGCTGTGCCTGAGCCGACATCGCGGGCCCTTCCAACAAAAATGGTTGCAATACTCAGGTAATCAGGCACTGTTTGACTGGTCAATCAATAAAACGCAGCCAACGAACAGGGGAAGCAACATGAAGCTCCGCACAGCAATTTCGGCCATCGCACTCACTGCCGCGGGCGCGGGCGCGGCCTTCGCAGACTGCGACGCAGTCTCGATGTCCGACGTGGGCTGGACCGACATCACCACCACCACCGCCACCGCCAAGCACGTGCTCGAAGGGCTCGGCTACGACGTCGACGTGAAGGTGCTTTCGGTTCCGGTGACCTTCGCCTCGCTCGAGAGCGACGACGTGGACGTGTTCCTCGGCAACTGGATGCCCGCACAGAACGGCGCCATCAAACCCTATCTCGACAGCGGCGAGATCGAGTCGATCAACACCAACCTCGAAGGCACCAAGTACACGCTGGCCGTCCCCGCCTATGCCTATGAGGCCGGCCTGCAGAGCTACGCCGACATCGCCAAGTTCGAGGACGAGCTCGACGGCAAGATCTACGGCATCGAGCCCGGCAACGAGGGCAACGCCTATCTCGTGAGCCTGACCGAAGAGAACAAATTCGGCCTCGGCAACTTCGATGTCGTGGAAAGCTCGGAACAGGGCATGCTCGCGCAGGTCGCGCGCTTCTACAAGAAAGAAGAGCCCGTGGTCTTCCTCGGCTGGGAACCCCACCCGATGAACGCCACCTTCGACCTCAAGTACCTGCCCGGCGGCGAAGACTTCTTCGGCGGCGAGGGTGTGGTCCACACCGTGACCCGCAAGGGCTTCTCGGAAGAGTGCCCGAACCTCGGCAAGCTCTTTGCCAACATGGATTTCACGCTCGAGATGGAAAACAAGATCATGGGCGAGATCCTCGATGACGGTGCCGACCCGGCCGAGGCCACCGAGGCCTGGCTGAAGGAGAACCCCGACGTTCTCGACAGCTGGCTCGACGGGGTGACCACCGTCGACGGCGGCGACGCGGTCGCGGCGGTCAAGTCCAGCCTGGGAATGTGATCCCGCGACATCGCCCGCGGACCCGCTCCGCGGGCGGTTCTCTTTCCGGCCCACGGCGGGTACGGAGCGCAGAAATCCGAACATAAAAAGGCAAGAACCGAGGGAGTTCCTACGCAGTGGAGTGGCTGACCGAATACAAGATACCCGTGGGGGACGCGGCAAGCGCAGTCTTCGAATGGATCAGGGACAACGGCGAGTTCGTTCTCGATGCCATGTCCACGTTCATGGAAGGGATGATCGACGGGATCCTCTGGATCCTGCAGGAGCCTCCAGAGCTCATCGTGATCCTCGCCTTCGTGGCCATCACCTACGCGCTCCAGCGGAACTGGAAGACGGCCCTGTTCGTGTTCGCGGGCTTCCTGTTCATCCTCAACCAGGACTACTGGGAAGAGACCACCGAGAGCCTGACGCTGGTGCTGTCCTCCTGCCTCGTCTGCATGGCGATCGGCGTTCCCATCGGGATCTACGCGGCGCACAGGCCCAAGCTCTACACGTACCTGCGGCCGATCCTCGACCTGATGCAGACGCTGCCGACCTTCGTCTACCTGATCCCGGCCATCGTCTTCTTCGGCATCGGCATGGTCCCCGGCCTCATCGCCACGGTGATCTTCGTGCTGCCCGCGCCGATCCGCCTGACCTATCTCGGCGTCTCCTCGACCCCGAAACCGCTGCTCGAGGCCGCCACCGCCTTCGGCGCCACCTCGAGCCAGACGCTGTTCAAGGTCGAGCTGCCCTACGCGGTGCCGCAGATCATGGCAGGGCTCAACCAGACCATCATGCTGTCGCTCTCCATGGTCGTCGTTGCCGCCCTCGTGGGCGCGGACGGGCTCGGGGTGCCGGTGGTGCGCGCGCTCAACCAGGTGAACACCGGCCTCGGCTTCGAGTCGGGCTTCGTCATCGTCGTGGTCGCCATCATGCTCGACCGCATCCTCAACGTCGGAGGGCGCAAATGACCGCGGCCGTCAACATCGACAACGTTTCCATCGTCTTCGGAGACCACCCGAAACGCGCCCTGCCCCTGATGGACGCGGGCCAGCAACGGGCCGAGATCCAGACCGAGACCGGGCAGGTCCTGGGCGTGCACAACTGCGACATCACCGTGAAGCAGGGCGAGATCCACGTGCTCATGGGGCTCTCGGGCTCGGGCAAGTCGACGCTGCTGCGTGCCGTCAACGGGCTCAACCCCGTGGTGCGCGGCAAGGTCGAGGTCAACGACGGCGACAAGATGGTCGACGTCACCCACGCCGACCCGGCGACGCTGCGGCGCATCCGCATGCGCCAGGTCGCGATGGTGTTCCAGCAGTTCGGGCTCCTGCCCTGGCGCACGGTGCGCGAGAACGTCGGCCTCGGCCTCGAGCTTGCTGGCATCAAGGCCCGCGAGGCCAACGAGCGCATCGACGAGCAGCTGTCGCTGGTGGGTCTCTCGGACTGGGCCGACAGCAAGGTGAGCGCGCTCTCGGGCGGCATGCAGCAGCGCGTGGGCCTCGCCCGGGCCTTCGCCACCCGGGCCCCGATCCTGCTCATGGACGAGCCCTTCTCGGCCCTCGACCCGCTGATCCGCACCAAGCTTCAGGACGAGCTTCTCGAGCTGCAGGAGCGGCTGAAGCGCACCATCCTGTTCGTGAGCCACGATCTCGACGAGGCCTTCAAGCTGGGCGACCACATCTCGATCATGGAGGGCGGCCGGATCGTCCAGAGCGGTGCGCCGCAGGACATCTTTACCGACCCCCGGAACGACTATGTGGCCGAGTTCGTGCAGCACATGAACCCACTGGGCGTGCTGCGCGCCCGCGATCTGATGCAGCCGCTGGCAGGACAACCCACCGCCACCATCGAGGCCGACTGCCTCGTGCGCGACGGCTTCGACACGCTGCTCGCGGCGAACGTCCCGCTGGGCGTGGTCGAGAACGGCCAGCTCGTGGGCCAGCTCGGCAAGGACGACGTCCTCCGCGGCCTCCGCGCCTCGCACTGAGCGACGGCACAAGCAAAGCGACCGCCGGCCCCCGCCCGGCGGTCGCCGCATATTCTTGGGTGTTTGATCCCACGGTTTGATGATGTGATCCGGCATTTGTGCACAAATTCTGTGGGGGATTCATTTTGTGAATCCAGAGAGGTAGCTGGGATGCATGAGCAAACCCACACCCCCAACCTACAGGACCAGGAACTCGCCGGCCTGCAATGAAGCGCTCGAGCGCCGGGGCTCGCTGACGATCCGTTGACCGTCAGTGCATTGCGCAGCAATGTCACGAGAGGTTGGTTCGATCCCACCATGACCTGGGATGCCGCACCGACAGGCAGGCGTGGCCGCCAGCGGACCTGCAGCGACGCCGCCATTCAGTCGTGCCTGACGATGAAGGTGCTGTTCGGCATGGCCCTGAGAAAGACGACAGGGTTTGTCGACAGCCTGTTGCGACTGGTGGGCCTCGACTGGTCGGTGCCCGATTTCAGCACTCTGTCCCGCCGCCAGCAGACCCTTACCGTGAACATCCCCTATCGCGGCTCCAAGGGGCCGCTGCACCTGTTGATCCCTCTCGGGACATTGCTGCGCAATGCCCTTCCGGGCCGCGGACAGCACTGGGATCAAGGTCGAGGGCGAAGGTGAGTGGCACGCCCGCAAGCATGGGGGCCCAAAAAGGCGGGTCTGGCGCAAGATCCACCTTGGGCTCGACGAGGAAACGCTGAAAATCCGGGCTGTCGAGTCACCGGAAGCCACATTGGCGATGCACCGGTCTTGCCCGACCTTCTCAGCCAGATATCGGAGGGCCAGGAGATCGGCAGCGTCACGGCAGACGGCGCCTGCGATACCCGCAAATGCCACGATGCCATCGCTGACCGCGGTGCGCATGCCGTCATCCCCCCGGGGCTCCGCCCGTTCAGGGCTGAATTGATCCACCGGATCAATTCCAGGCCGCCCTCCCCCTCCGCAGGAACGCCAGGCCCTGGAAACCCACGACAGCAGGCGCAATCGCGCGCAACGAGGCGCTTCGCGCGTCGAAATACCTCGGTCGCGCCATCTGGCGACCCCTCTCGGCAGCATCCTGCGGTTGCGCCTGCCGGGCAGTGGATGGACCGGATACCACCGCCGCAGCCGTGTCGGGACGAAACCTACCGGGATCATGCTGCGCATGACCCTGCCGGTCAGTGGATGCATTGCGTGAAACTGATGGGCGAGCGGCTCATGGCACGCAACTTTGACAGTCAGGTCGCCGACCTCCAGGTCCGCATCGCCGTCCTGAACGGCGACACCGCGCCCGGCATCCCGATCACGGAGGCTGCGGGATAAGTCTGTCCGGGGAAGGGGTTACCCCGCCCATCACCCGATCTGTGCGACAGAGCCAG
The DNA here is from genome assembly GCF_011806505.1 of Salipiger sp. HF18. Lineage (NCBI taxonomy): Bacteria > Pseudomonadati > Pseudomonadota > Alphaproteobacteria > Rhodobacterales > Roseobacteraceae > Salipiger > Salipiger sp. HF18. The sequence goes on from NZ_JAATOS010000003.1 coordinate 45,675, forward strand.
GCGAAATGCGCGTGCAAATAAGTCGTCTGGCAAGGACAATTGCAGAGCTTTATCAGCTTGTTTTGGTAGAGGGCGGCGGTGGGCATTGGGGCCGACGGCCACATAGGGATCGTAGCAGCCTTGCGGCAACGCGGCGGCGGCGCCCCGGAGCCAATCTTCTTCACCGGTCATTCGCGACGTCGCTTGGCATCGCAGGGTCATGCGATGTCGACGCCTGGGCCGGGAGGGACGGATGGAGAAAGTCTCATGTCCAAAATCCAGCTCCCCGCCATCAAACCGAAGCGACGCCCCTGGAACCGTGGCAGGCTCGTTGGCCAGAAACGGCCTCTGCTGCCGAAACAGGTCTGGGCGATCCGTGCACGCCTCGAACTCGCGGGCAACCTTTGCGATCTCGCTCTGTTCAATCTCGCCATCGACAGCAAGTTGCGGGGCTGCGACCTCGTCGGTCCGAGGGTCGCCGAGATCGTTGTCGGCGATCGTGTCCGCGAACGCGTATCGGTCATCCAGAGCAAGACCCGCCGCCCTGTTCAGTTCGAAGTCACGGAAAACACCTGAGCTTCGATCTCGGCTTGGGTGAATCGGCCAGCGACGACCGGCTGCGCCTTCCTGTTCCCGAGCCGGTTTCATGCCAGACCGCACATTTCGACGCGACAATACGCGCGCCTCGTCCGAGAGTGGGTGACGGCGATCGGTCTCGAGCCGAGCGACTACGGCACGCACTCGTTGAGGCGCACCAAGGCTGCGCAGATCTACCGCAAGACAGGCAATCTTCGCGCGGTCCAACTCCTGCTCGGTCACACCAAGGTGGACAGTACGGTCCGGTACCTGGGCGTTGAACTTGAGGATGCTCTGAGCATCGCGGAGTCGGTCGACATTTGATACCTTCGGCGGACGGCGCACGCCGTTCGCCAGCCGAGACCGGACGTGCGAGGAGATACGTGCCGACCTGGGCTTCGAGCCCACAGCTGTCGCTCTTGTCGGGCGCAGCGAAAGGCGAAGGCGGGTCCGACGGCGGAGTGTCTCCGGGCCCGAAGTGTGAGGGCCTTCATGCGCCTTTAGCTGTCCGTGGAGTAGGTGACGGCCTCCCAGTCATCGATTTCCTGGAGCATCGCATGAAGCCGCTTGCGCACAAGGCCGAGCGCGTCGCTGCCGAGCAGAAGCTGCGGCGGGGGAGTGTCCGACATCACGAGGCCGAGGACGGCCTCAGCGAGCTTGGCGGGGGCGCCGAGCTGGGCGCCGTGCTTTTCCTGCCGCGCTTGGCGGATCGGGTCGAAGAAACTGTCGTAATCGCTGATAGAGCGTACGCTCCGAACCATGGATCGACCTGCCCAGTCGGTGCGGAAGGAGCCGGGGCAAAGTGCCGTTACATGCGCCCCGAACGGCGCCATCTCGCTGCGCAAGACCTCGGAGATGCCCTGCAGTGCGAACTACCGCGGCGGCGCGGGTCCGCTGAACCCTGTCTGCGCCGATGTACTAACCCGCCAGCCGACGATCTTGCGCGCATAGGCGTCGATGACGAAAGCGACATAGACGAAGCCTTTCCAGGTGGCGACGTAGGTGAAGTCGCTGACCCAGAGCATGTTAGGCGCCGGGACGCGGAACTCGCGGTTCACCTTGTCCAGCGGACATGGCGCTTTCTTGTCGGGGATCGTCGTTCTGTGCGGCTTGCCACGGATGATGCCTTGGATGTCCATGTCCTTCATCAGCCTTGCCACCGTGCAGCGCGCGACAGCGAAGCCTTCCCGAACGAGCTGTCGCCAGACCTTGCGGACACCGTAGACGCGCCAGTTCTCTTCGAACACACGGCGTATCTCGGGCCGCAGGGCGGCATCGCGAAGGGCACGGTCCGACAATCGCGCTGTATCCACCCGCTTCGCCAGGTGATCGTAGTAGGTGGAAGGGGCGATCGGCAGCACCGCGCAGATCGGCTCGACCCCATGCGCATCCCTGTGCGCCTCGATAAAATCCACCATCACTTCGACCGGCGGTCGAGCATCTCAGGCAGCGCTCGAAGCGATGCCGCTGCTGCCTTCGATCATCGCAAAATATGCGCTCGCCTTACGCAGGATCTCGTTCGCCTGCCGGAGCTCCCGGTTCTCACGCTCAAGGGCCTTCATCTTCTCAGCCATGTCGCTCGGGATACCGGCACGCATCCCGCTGTCGACTTCGGCCTTCTTTACCCAATCGTTCAGCGTGTTCGCCGAACATCCGATCTTCGCTGAGATCGACGTGATCGCCTGCCAGCGAGAGCCATGCTGACCCTCGTTATCGAGAACCATCCGCACGGCGCGCTCGCGGACTTCCGGCGAAAACTTGTTCGTAGTCTTGCTCATAGTGCTCCACCTTACTCAGGAGTTGGAGCCTCCGGCAAACCCGGGGCGGTTCAGGTCGTGCCCCGATCGGGGTCGGACTGGGAAACCCAGACGAAGCGGTGCTCTTCCCTCTTCGCGCTTGGGATATGGGGCAAGGACCAAGCTTGTATTGGTGCCCTTCAGGAGAACAGAGTGCGCACGGCGAAGCAACGATGGCCGACCGCCACTGGTCCGATCATCAGGGGCGAGCGCGCGCCCGGTGGAGCACACCCGCGCTCGCCCGTTTGCGGTTCGACGCAGGGCCTGTTATCTACTGAATAAATGTTGAAAAGAAACGCAAAATGAACGCTTGGCATGTCCTGAACATGCCAACCCTCATGGCGTGCGCTGTCCTTTCCGCATTCAAATGAAAGTCACAAAGGAGAACCTCATGCGTACTATGAAGCTCGCATCTACTGCCCTCGTTGCCACCCTCGTACTGCCGCTGGCCAGTCAGGCGCAGGCCCAGGACGACGCAGGCCAGTGCGGCGAAGTTTCGATCGCCCAGATGGGCTGGGCCGCTGCCGAAGTGACGACAAACATCGCCAAGTTCCTGCTTGAGCAGGGGTATGGCTGCGATGTCACCTTGGTGCAGTCCGACACCATCCCCGCCATCACCTCGGTCGCCGAAAACGGCGAGCCGGACGTTGTGACCAACCTTTGGCTCAACTCGGGCGGCGAAGCCTATACCAAGCTCGAAGAAGGCGGCACCATCCAGCGCCTGACCTCGGTGCTCGAGCCGGGCGGTGTCGAGGGCTGGTGGATCCCTACCTCGCTCGCCGAAGAGCACCCCGAACTGAAGACCATCGACGGTATCCTTGAGAACCCCGAACTGGTCGGCAGCCGTTTCAACAACTGCCCCGATGGCTGGGGTTGCCGCGTGGTGTCGGATAACCTGGCACGCGCGCTGGATCTCGAAGGTCATGGCATCGAGGTCTTCAACCACGGCTCGGGCGAGACGCTCGCGACGTCGATGGGCGCGGCTGTGACCGGCGGTGAGCCCTGGTTCGGCTACTACTGGGGTCCGACTGTCCCGCTCGGCAAGTACGACATGACCAAGGTGGACCTGGGCGGCTATGACGAGGCGGCCTTCACCCCGCTGCAGAACCCCGACACCCCCGACCCGCAGGTCTCGGATTTCCCCGCGGCGCCGATCCTGACATCCGTCACCACCGAGTTCGCCGAAGAGAACCCCGAGGTGACCGAGTTCTTCACCAAAATGACCTTCGCGACCGACCAGATGTCGGGCCTCCTGGCATGGAAGGACGAGAACAACGCTTCGAACGAGGAAGTCGCCGTCTACTTCCTGTCGACCGCGTCCGACACCTGGACCAACTGGGTCAGCGACGAGGCGCGCGAGAACCTCTCGGCACTCGTTCAATAATCGAGTGCTCGGCCCTTCGGGGCGCAGACTCTCAACGGGGCCGGGCAATCGGCCCCGTTTTGGTTTTCAACAACAAGGAGGGCCTGCAAGGGCCGCAATGCTCATATGGCAACCTATGATGGTCTCTTCGACACCCTTGGCCTGAGGGACTGGTGCGGCACGCAGGACTCCGGCGCACCAATGTCAATGGCCGACCTGCTGGCCAAGTCAAGCGGCGCCGATGCCGACAGCTCGTTGCGGGATTTTCCATTTCCTTCGCTCGATGCCCTGCACGAGGCCTGCTCGGCCATTCCGCAATCGCGCGATCTGACGCTTGGGCTGGAAACCGGCTTTCTCGGCATTCGCGATGCGCTGCGCGTGGTCGTCGATCCGCTGACGCAACCGCTGAGCTGGGCGCTTGAGGACATGCTTTGGGTGATGACCGAAACGCCCTGGTGGGCCATGGTTCCGATACTTCTTGTGATCACCTGGGTGGTGGGCCGGTCATGGAAGGTCGTGGGCTTCGTGGCGCTGGTGCTTGCGGGCCTCGCCTTTGTCGACCACTACGAGGTCGCCATGCAGACCCTCGCGATCATTTTCGTCTGCGCCTTCATATGCGTTTTGCTCGGGGTACCCATAGGGATCGCCATGTCACGCAGTGATCGCCTGCAGAGCGTGCTGACGCCGGTGCTGGACATGCTGCAGACCCTGCCGCCATTCGTTTACCTGATCCCGCTGATCTTCCTGTTCTCGGTGACCGAGCCCAAGCTTTATGGGATCGCCGTCATCCTCTACGCGATCGTGCCGGTGGTGCGCCTGACCAACCTCGGTATCCGGCTTGTCAATCCGGACGTGATCGAAGCGGCCGACGCCTTTGGCATGACCAAAAGCCAGAAGCTTTTTGGCGTGCAGATCCCGCTGGCACTGCCCAACATCATGGCGGGCGTGAACCAGACGATCATGATGAGCCTTGCCATGGTGGTCATCGCCTCGATGGTCTCGGCCCCGGGCCTTGGCATCCTGGTGCTGCGCGGCATCCGCAACCTCGAGCTGGGTGTCGGTCTGATCGCCGGTCTTGGCATCGTGGTTCTGGCCATTGCGCTGGACCGCGTGACCAAAGCCTCGCTCGCACGCATCGATGCCAGCCAGACCAGCCGCTAAGGAGACGGACATGACCAGGAAGAACGTGAAAGTCTCGATCAGGCACCTTTACAAGATCTTCGGTGGGGACCCCAAAGGGGCCCTCGCCAAGGTCCGCGAAGGAATGACGAAGGCCGAGCTGCTGGACCAGACGAGCCATGTGCTGGGCCTGCAGGACATCAACGTCGACATGAAAGAAGGCGAGATTACCGTCATCATGGGCCTTTCGGGCTCGGGCAAGTCCACGCTGATCCGTCACCTCAACCGGCTGATCGAACCCACGGCTGGCGAGGTGCTTGTCAATGGCGAGGACATCCTGTCGTGGAACGACGCGCAGATGCGCACCCTGCGCCGGGAATCCATGTCGATGGTGTTCCAGAACTTCGCTCTTCTGCCGCACCGGACCGTGCTGGAAAACGCTGGCATGGCGCTGGCCACGCGCGGCAAGGCGCGCCGCGACTATGAGGGCGAGGCCAACAAGTGGCTCGACCGGGTCGGACTTGCCGGTCAGGGCGAGCAGTATCCCCACCAGCTCTCGGGCGGCATGCAGCAGCGCGTCGGTATTGCGCGGGCTCTGGCATCAAACTCGGACATCATGTTGATGGACGAGGCGTTTTCCGCCTTGGATCCGCTGATCCGCACGGACATGCAAAACCTTCTGCTCGAGCTGCAGGACGAACTGCACAAGACGATCATCTTCATCACCCACGATCTTGATGAAGCACTGAAGCTTGCCGATCACCTGGTGATCCTCAAAGACGGCGCAGTGGTGCAGCAGGGCCAGCCGCAGGAAATCTTGCTGAATCCTGCAGACCCGTACATCGAGGAATTCGTCGCCGACATCAATCGCGCGCGCGTGCTGCGCGTGCGCTCGGTGATGACGGGCCGCAAGCCGGACGCTCCGATCGACGGGGAGGTCGCTCCAGGCGACAACCTGGAGAGCATCATCGCGCTGGCCGAGGGCAATCTGGACCGTGTCTTCGACGTAAAGAACGATGGCGAAACGTTGGGTTATATCGACATGAAATCCGTCGTGCAGGCCCTGGTGCCGCGGCGCGTTGAAGCAGCAGGTTGAGCCCTGACCACCGCAATCGCCCGCCACGCTGCGCGAGATGAAAGCTCCGCGCGTCGGGCGATTGCTCAACCCGCGCCAACCGGCGTAAATACCAACCGGACTCCGGTCGCGGCTGGATGAAAGTTCAGTGGCAGGTCAGGTTGGCGCTATGGCCCCTGGGGTGCGCATTCCGGGCTTCGCGGAAAGCGATTCCAATGGCAAGCGGACAGACATTCCGGGGCTCGCGGGCAATCGTTCACGAATGTGATCCGGACGCAGGGCGCTCTGAGACAGGGCTTCTCGTTACCCCGCCCAAACTCGAACCACCTCAGACGCGGTCCTCGAACCCAAGGAAAACGCTTGTCTGCCACGCACCACTCTCGACGATGTGACGCACCGAGGTCATGTATGCATTGCCGTTGAAGCGATCTCCGAGGCCGTTCAGCTCCAGCAGGTGACCTGCAACGAGAGAGGCATTCCCCGGGAGCAGGACCTCCCCCGTGACGCGAGAAAGGCGGCTTTCGAACAAGAGCGCGTCGGCCCATGCCTGAAGCTTTTCCGGCTGCATGGCGGAGTCGCTCATCACCGAACGGGTGACATCGAGCACTCTGGACAGCACCTTGCCGGTCAGGTTGCCGTGCGCATTGACCGACGGCTCTGAAGCCGTTGCGCTGATCCGTTCGTGACCTTCGGCATCGAAAGCCTCGACCCGGACAGCGGCGTCTTGCGTCGCTGCGTTCATGCTCAGCTCCAGCCCGAGGATGCTGTCGCCAAACGCGGCAAACAAGTCCGGCGCGTCGAAGCTCGGCGCAGCAAGTGCCACCCGGCCATTGCCGACCGAAACCACAAGGCCGTTCGCCGATGCAATTCCGAGCAGGCAGTCCCAGGCCGTCGCCCCCTGTCGCACTTCCCGGGCGGAGCGGCCGCTCATCCGGGCGAGATCCGCGTCGAGGCCAGCCCCCTGGAGGATTTCCGCGACCATGTCTTCGTCGTTCAGATCGTCTCCGACAACGGGAGCCGTGAGCCGCGCCAGCTTCTCTGCCCTGTCCCCGCAGGTGACGATCAGGACAGGGCTGCCAACAGCTTCGATCCGGATGGACTGCGCAAGCACGATGCCCTGGAACACGCGGGTGTGCTGTCCATGGTATCCGAGCGCCAGTGCGATCCCGGCACCGGGAACGAAGAGCGAGGCGCTGCTGACATCGAAGGCCTGCTCGGCGGCATTGCCGTCCTCGACCACGATGCGGACGCGCGGCAACCTATTCAGCCCCTGATCGACCTCGAAGCTGCGCACCACGATGTCGTCGGGAAGCGGAGCGTCGTCGATCAGGAGTTCGAAGGAAACCAGATCGGCATTGGGCGAACGCACGGAACGGGACATATGGATTTCCTGAACGTTGGATCGAAAGGCTTTTTGGGCCGCCGCACCGCGGAAATCGCGATCAATTCGGACGGCCAGAACTCGGTGGCACCATAGTGCGGGGCGAGCCACCCCTTGGCAACATTCGACGTCGCCCGGCGCGAAGACCGTGTCCGCCGGTCATTCGCCCACGAGGCCCACTCGCACGCCGGGAGTACGACTTGGTGCCTGGGGTCTGTTGCGAGAGGACAGGAGACGAAGGCGCTCGCAGCGCTCCGGCGCGCCGTGCAAACCTGCGGTGTGCATCGCCCCAGCCGGGGGCAAGAAGCGTGCAGATCCCAAGTGGTCACCTGCATCTCCGCGATCCTGCGAACCCGCCTCCGAGCGAGACCACCGGGACGCGCCGCCCCTCGTGCGAGTGGATCTCGCACGCCCCGACCACCTATGATCACCCGTCGGGGGGCGGAAACATGCGGTCCTTCATCTCGCCGGTCATGAAGTGAGGCAGAACGGCCTTCCACGCATCCAGCAGGCGCTTGAAGTAGGCCGGATCCTGCCGCAGCACGGTCTGTATGCCCATGCCGCGCAGCAGGCACAGGGTCATGTTCAGCACCACCGCCGCTTCCTGCGCCGAGAGGTCCGTCGGCTCGCAAAACCCTCTCCAGATCTCGTCGAGCGCCTCGTGGAATTCCCGAACCACCGGAATCATCCGGGCGCGAAGCTCGTCATCCGTTCTCGAGCCGTTGATGAACTCGACGGCCAGGTAGAAGAAGCGCCCCGAGAAGAGCTGGTGCAGCCAGTCGATGAAGGCATTGAGACCGATCTCGTTGCGCGAGACCGAGGCCGCCATGTCGCGAATCTCGTCGGTGCCGCCGCGCAGGAGCGTCTCCATGGACGCGACCATGATGTCGGACCGCGCCGGGAAGTGATGCAGGAGCGCGCCGCGGGACACTCCGGCCCGCCGCGAGAACTCGGGCGTCGAGGCTTTTTCGTAGCCGACGTCGAAGATCGTATCCAGCGCCGCCTCGATGAGCTTTTCCCGCGTCGCCACGCTGCGCGCCTGAACCGGTCCGTCTCGTTTCACGTCTGGACCCCTCTTCTGCCAAACATTCCTCAGGTCGCAAGCGACCCGAGGCCCCCTCTCCGATCGGCCAGCACGTCTCGGCGCGCCGAGGGTGGAGCACTCCGGGCCGCTCCCCCCCCTACACTGATAGGGCTCAGTAGGCGAGCGACGGAAGCCACAGCGAGATCATCGGGAAGGCGATCAGGATCAGCAGCGTCAGCAGGTCCATCGCAAGGAACCACGTGATGCCCCGGAATATCTCGGGCAGTGTCACCGCGTTCTTCAAGGCGCCGTTTATCATGTATACGTTCAGCCCGATCGGCGGAGTGATCAGACCGATCTCCAGCAGCTTGATCACGATGATCCCGAACCAGACCGCATTTATCCCTGAGGCGTCGATCATCGGCACCAGGATCGGCAGGGTGAGCAACAGCAGGCCGATGCTGTCGATGAGCATCCCGAGCACGAGGTAGATCACCGCGACGGCGAAGAGGATCCACCAGGTCTGGTCGCTGACCGACAGGATCGCGTTGCTGAAGGCGCGCGGAAAGCCGGAAAGCGCCAGGAAGCGCGTGAAGAACAGCGAGCCGATCAGGATGATGAAGATCGACGCGGTCGAGATCATCGCCTGGCTGACGGCCTCGACGAAGGTCTTCCAGTTCAGCTTGCGGCGCACCAGCGCGATCAGCGCGGCGAAGAATGCGCCGAGCGCGCCTGCCTCGGTCGGAGAGAAAACGCCCGTGAAGATGCCTCCGAGCACGAGCAGGATCAGCGTCGGCAGGGGCCAGATGTCGCGCATCGCCTCGCGACGTTCCTCGTCGGTGACGACAACCTCTCCGCTGCCCGCGAGTTCGGGCTTCAGCTTCACCCGGACGATGATCATGGCCATGTAGATGAGCGCGGACAGCAGGCCGGGCAGGAAGCCCGCCATGAACAGCTGTCCGACCGAAACCTGTGCGTAGACCCCGTAGAGGATCAGCAGTACCGACGGAGGGATGAGTGAGCCGAGGGTGCCAGAGGCGGCAATGGTGCCGGTGGCAAGGCCCCTGTCATAGCCGTTCTTGAGCATCTCCGGCACCGCCATGCGCGACATCGCCGAGGCGGTCGCGACCGACGATCCCGAGGCCGCCGCGAAGAAGGCGCAGGCCCCCACCGAGGTGATCGCCAGCCCTCCCGGCAGGCGCGACAGGTAGATCCGCAACGCGAGGAACAACCCACGCGTCATGTCCGTGGACGAGCACAGGAAGCCCATCAGCAGGAACATCGGCGCCGCCGACAGCTCCCACTGGCCGACGTAGTCGAAGGGGGTGGCCGAGATCATGCCCCATGCCACGTTCATGTTGAACATCAGGGCGATGCCGCCGATGGAGACCAGCCCGAGCGCCAGCCCGACCGGCACGCGCAGGGCAATCAGCACGAGGGCCAGGACGACACCGCCGATCCCGACGTCAAGGTTGCTCATCACAGGTTCTCCAGAGCGGGTTCACAGCGCCTTGCGCTGCGATACGGAAGTGAGAAGGTTGGCCATGACCGCGAGGAAGGCGGCGGCGAAGCCGATCGGCAGCGACCAGCGCGAGGGCCAGATGATGAAGCGGAAGTTGCTCATCGCCTCCTCGCCGCTGCCGGTGGCGCGGATCGCGTCGTGCAGCGTCTGCCAGAACAGCATCCCGAAGAAGATCAGCCCCAGCACACAGGCCAGAAGGTAAAGCGCGAACTGCACCGGCCTCGGCATCATCTGCGCAAACAGGTCGACCCGGATGTTCTCGTGCTTGAGTTCGACGAAGCCGAAGGCGAGGAAGACCAGCGCCACCATGTAGTAGAAGGACACCACTTCGAGCGTGCCCACGATTTGCCCGTTGAAGAAGTAGCGATTGGCGACATCGAGCGTGATGTGCAGCATCATCAGCACCATCATCGCGCTCGCCAACGTTGCACTTCCGATGTTGAGCCAGCGGATTGCGGTCATGAGTCGCTGCATCGGCAGTCTCCGCGTCAGGGGATTGCAGGGCGGGTCCGCGGGTGCGGATCCGCCCGGTGTGCCTTAGTCCACGCCGTAGGTGGCCGGATCGATCTTGCTGTAGATCTCCTGCATCGCAAGCTCGGTAAGCGCGTCCTCGTCATCCGGCGCGACATCGGCCAGCAGGCCCTGCCACTTTTCCATCTTGCCGAGGAAGTCGTCGATGACCTCCTGCCCGTTGCTCAGGCCATACTGTTCCTGCGCGGTGGCGTAGACCGAGTCGATGGCCTTCTGGCGGAAGGCGGTCACCGAGGCGAGCAGATCCTCGCCCGGCTCGTAGACGTTGCCGCCCGCCTCCTGCGAGGCCTTGAGGCCCGCCTCGGCATTGGCGGTGTAGGCAATGATCATGCGCGCCATCGAGCGGGCCGAGGCCTCCATCAGCACGCCGCGCTGCTCGGGGGTGAGCCCGGCCCAGAAGCTCGGGTTGAAGCCCCACTGCGGGCCCGACCAGTACATCCCGGTGGACAGCAGCGTGGTGTGCTCCGCGACCTCCATCAGCGAACGGTCGACGAGATCGCTGGCGGCATTGGTGGCGCAGTCGAGCGTGCCGCGCTCGAGGCCGGTATACATCTCGCTCGACGGCACGTTGACCGGGATGCCTCCGGCCTCCTCGACCCAGACCGACACGCTGGAGCCGGCGGTGCGGATGCGCTTGCCCTTCAGTTCCTCAAGCGTGCGGACCGGGCTCGAGCACATCAGGATGTAGGGCGGTGTCGTATAGGCGCCGAGGTAGACGACGCTCTTGTCCTTCCATTCCTGCAACTGGGTCGGGTTGGTCATCGAGAACTCGGTGACGGCAAAGATCGTCGGCAGCGGGTCACTGAAGTTGAAGCCGAGCTCCTGCACGGCGTTCGCGACCGGCAGGTCCGAGGGCGTGTAGATGGCGGCGTGGTGCGCGACCTGCACGACGTTGTCCTGCACCCCCTGAAGCGACGCGCGCGGTGCCAGAAGCACGGTGCCCGTGTAGACCTCGGGGACGAGGTCGCCGCCCGAAAGCTCCTTCACCAGTTCCGCCCACTGGATGTAGCCCTGCTGCGACATCGGCACGGCCGCGTCATAGAAACTGTTCGCGATGAAATTGGTCTCGGCCGACACCGGCAGTGCAAGCGTGGCGGCGAGAGCCGTCGAGACGATGAGCTTCTTCATGGTTGGTCTCCCTGTGCGTTGGAAAGGGACGGGCCGGACTTTTTGCCGCCGGCTCCGCCGGAAAGGCGTCAGATGTCGCCCTTTTCGTGTGCCTCTGCCATCTCCCTCAGGCTGTTGAAGCGATAGGTGGTCTCGGCAAGCTTACCCGGATCCATGGTCGCGCCGAAACCTGTCTTGGCATGGCGCCGATAGATCCACGCGTTGTCCAGCCCGTTGCCACGCGCCGGGACATGGTCGTGGAACATGCTCTCGGCCGTGTGCAGGAGTTGGGCTTTCTCGACCCCCAGAGCGTCGATCATGCCCAGAAGGTAATCGAAGTTGCGCTGGTTGGGTTTGTAGGAGCCGATGTCCTCGGCAAGGTAGGTTCCGTCCCAGGCGATGCCCAGTTTCGCCGCGGAGCCCGCAAAGCTGCGGTTGTCGACGTTCGACAGCGCGATCATCTTGTAGTGCTGCTTGAGATAGGCGAGCGCCTCGGCGCTGTCCTCGAACGCCGGCCAGTTGCCGACGCTGTTGCCGTAGGTCTCGCAGGCCTCCCAGTCCGTGGCGAGGCCCATGGCCTCGGCACAGCGGCGGTAGACCGTCGCCAGAAGACTCGAATAGCCCTTCGCGGGCGTCAGCGCCTGATGCGAGCTTTCCATGCGCGCGTGAAGTTCCAGCACCTCGTCGTCGCTCATTTCCTGGGACAACCGGTCCGTCAGCGGACGCATGTTGGTGAGAATGCCGGTCTCCCAGTCGATGACCGTTCCGTAGATGTCGAAGCTGAGAGCGGAGTAGTCCTTGAGCATGACGTCCTCGTTGGGGTTCAGAGTACAGAGGCTTTCTTGACGGCGACGCCGTCCTTCATGATGAGCGGCATGTGGGCGCCCTGCCCGGTCAGCAGCGACAGGTCCTCGAGCGGGTTGCCCTCGACCGCGATGACATCGGCAAAGGCGCCGGGCGTGATGGCCCCGATCTGGCCCTCCATGCGCACGACACGCGCCGCGTCGACGGTCGCCGACCGGATGACGGCATCGGCTGGCATGTATTGGCCACGCAGCGGGAACTCCCCGGATTGCGCGGTCTGCATTCCGCCGAGCAGGTCCGATCCGTAGCCCATCAGCACACCTGCCTCGTGCATCTTGCCCAGACGCTCGAGCCCGGCTTCGCGCACGTCCGCGATCTTGGCGACCGATTCGGGCGGCAGGCCGAACTCGGCCCCCTTCCGGGCCAGCAGGTCATAGGTGATGTTCGTCGGTACGACGGGGATGCCCTCACGTGCGATCCTTGCGATGGTGGCATCGGACATCAGGTTGCCGTGCTCGATGCACTCGAAACCGCAATCCAGCGCCCGAACGATTGCCTCGTCCGTGTAGAGGTGCCCGGTGACATAGGTGCCGAAGCCCTTGGCGATCTCGACGATGGCCTTCAGCTCGTCGACCGAGAAGACCAGGTAACCGACCGGATCCGACGGCGACGAGACCCCGCCATCCGCCATGACCTTGACGAACTGCGCCCCGTTCTTGATCTCTTCCCGCGCCGCGCGCTGGACCTCGGGAATGCCGTCGCAGATCCGGCCCATTGCGCCGAGCTGGGTCGTGTAGTGGCTGACGTCGAGGTTGCTGTAGGGGCCACGATAATCCGTATGGCCGCCGGTCTGCGACAGGGCCTTGCCACAGATCACCAGCCGCGGTCCGGTGAAGTACCCCTCATCCACCGCCTGCTTCAGGCCGACATCGGCGCCACCGAGATCGCGGACCGTCGTGAACCCGCGCATGATCATGTCCTTCATCAGCCTCGAGCTGCGCGCGGCGATCAGAGAAGACGGCAGCGCTGCGTTCAGGCCAAGGTTCGCGGTGGTCGCGATGACGTGCACGTGGCAATCGATCAGACCCGGCATGACGGTCAGGCCGTCGAGATCGAGCGTCTCGTCCGCGTCGACCGTCGCCGTCGGCGAGACCTCCCGGAAGATGCCGTCCTCGATGACGATGTTCACCGGATCCGCGATCTCGGGCGAGGTGCCGTCGACGATCCGGGCGTTCTTGAGAAGTGTAAGAGCCATGTGTTCTGTCCGTGATGAGAGGTGAGGGGCGGGCCGCCGTCGGCTCATGCCTCCTGAGGGGTCGCCTGTGCCGCGTGCCAGCGCTCGAGATACGCAAGGGCATGGTCCAGATCGACCACGTCGACGTAGCGGCGCCCGAGGTCGCGCAGGTTGTCCCGATGCGGCTGCTCCTCGATGTCCCCGACGCAATCCTCGGGAACGAGCGTGCGATAGCGGTGGCTGAAGGCGTCGATCGCGGTCGCACGGATGCATCCGCTGGTGTTGCAGCCGGTCACGATGACCGTATCGACGCGTTCCTTGGCAAAGTAGTCTGCCACTCCGGTCGAGAAGAAGATCGAGGGTCCCTTCTTGCAGACCACGAGATCATAGGCGGGATCGTGGATGCGCGGATCGAGCGCGACGCTGGGGTGATCGTGTCGGAAGGTCTCGCGAACGGCGGTGATCTTCCAGTAGGGCATCTCGCGTTCGTTCATGTAGGCGGTGTTGCAGCTTGCCACCGGAACGCCGTAGCGACGCGCCGCCTTGAGCAGCGTCTCGGTGTTTTTCAGCGCCCGCATGACCAGCGGCGCGCCGCCGAGGGGATAGTCCGGGTCGGTAAACCCGAGCTGGAAGTCCACGACGACGATGCCGGGCTTGAAGCCGGTGCCCACGGGAATCTCGCCATAGCTTCGGTTCTTGTGGTCGTCGTTGCCCATCGGGACACCTCCGTGTCTGCGTGTTCCCGGGCATTGAACGTTAGCCAAAACAAATCAGTCAAGACTGTTTTTTTGAAAGATGCCATGCAGCTCCCCAAAAAGGATCGCCCGGCGCCCGAACCGCGAAAGGATTGATCTGGGCCGCCCGGCGGCCAGCAGCCCTTCGGTGCCATTCCGACAGCGCAGGCGGCGCGTCAGGTGTCGCCTGCGGTTGGATGGTCTGCGGCCGAAGCGCCCTGCCCCTTGCCAGACGCTTCGAGCACAACGCCCCTTCAACACGCTTGACGGTGACGGTGACGATGCCAACGACGGGGGGGGCAGGCAGAACGCAACGACAGCAACGCGCAACATGCATCGCCCTTCGCGCGACGCCACGACCAGAAGGCGCATCCGGCCCGCACAACATGTCTTGAGCTGGTCACCACCAGAGCGTCGAAGACATCCAAGTTCGTCTCGGGCTCGAACCAACCTCTCGTGTCATTGCTGCGCAATGCACTGCCGGTCAACGGATCGTCAGCGAGCCTCCGCGCTTGAGCGCTTCATTGTAGCCCGGCCAGCTCCTGGTCTTGCAGGTCGGGAGGTCTGCACATGCAGCCCAGCTACCACACCGGATTCGCGAGATGAATCCCTCAGCCGGTTTGTGCAACAGGCCTGCTTTTTCAACACAATCCGCCCTAATCGGGCTTTCGGTCCGTGTCGGAGAACATCTCCTTCACCCAATCCAGAAAGACCTCCAACCGGCGCGAGACACTGCGGTCACCGGCATGGATTGCGTTGAGGGGGAGCGGTTCGGGGGGCGTTCCCTCAAGCACCTCTACCAGCGCGCCAGAAGCCAGATCGCTTGCAAACCGGTAGCGCGGGGCCTGGATCAGCCCCAGGCCCTGCCGTGCAAGCGCCGCAGCCGTGTCGGAATTGTCGGTAGAGACCGGCGCTGGCAGGCGACGGTAGACGGTGGCGCCGTCGCGCCTGAATTCCAGTGGCATCACCTCGCCTGTCCGCGACGACAGGAAGCCGATCATCCTGTGGCTTTCCAGGTCATCGCAATCGTGCGGCGTGCCGTGGCGGGCCAGGTAGGCCGGGCTTGCGCAGGTGATCTCGGGCAACTCTCCCAGCTTTCGCATCCGCAGGCTGCTGTCCTGCGGGTGCCCGGCCCGCAGCGCGCAATCCACTCCGTCACGCACGATGTCGACGAAGCGGTCGCTTTGCGAAAAGGATATTGTCAGGCCCGGAAACCGTTCCAGGAATGCCGGAAGATGCGGAACGAGGAAGGTGCGCGTCAGCAATCCGGACGCATCGATGCGCAGATGGCCGGTGGGGCTGCCGCTGGCGAAGGTCCCGAACGTGTCCTCGACCTCTGCCAGGATCGCCCGTGCTCTGCGATAGAACTCGGCACCTTCCGGCGTCGTCGCGACCTGGCGGGTGGTGCGCGCCAGAAGACGCACGCCCGCTTCCTGCTCCAGCTGGTTGATCGCATTTGTTGCGGTGGACCGGGCGACATGCAGATCCCGCGCCGCGCGGGCGAAGCTGCCGCCCTCGACGATGCGGGTGAAGAGTTCAAGCCGATCCAGTCTGTCCATTCCGTTTGTTAGTTCAGAATGAATTGTGATGTCAATTTTCCGGTAATTGTTCAGTCACGGCGCATGGCTTAGCTGTCTCCCGTACTCAAACGGAGAACGTCATGACCCATGAAACCCGAACGGCGATCGTGACCGGCGCATCCCGCGGCATCGGGGCCGAGATCGCGCGTCACCTGGCAGCCGACGGCATTCGTGTTGCCATCAATTATGCAAACAGCCCCAACGCGGCAGAGGCCCTCGCGGCAGAGATCACGGACGCCGGCGGTCAGGCGGTCACGATCCATGCCGATCTGGCAGACCCTGCCGCACCCGTGGCCCTTTTCGACGCGGCAGAGGCCGCCTTCGGCGGCATCGACATCCTTGTGAACAACGCCGGGATGATGGTGTTCTCGCCTCTCGAAGAGGCTGATGACGCCCAGATCGACGCCCAGGTGGCGCTGAACCTTGCCGCCCCCATACGATTGATGCGCGAGGCGTCGCGGCGGCTGGCGGAGGGCGGGCGGATCGTGAACCTCTCGTCTTCGGTCGTGGGGCTCTATCAGCCCGGCTACGGGCTCTATGCGGCGACCAAGGCCGGGATCGAGGCGGTGACCCACATCCTCGCCAAGGAACTGGGGCCGAAGGGCATCACCGTCAATGCGGTGGCCCCGGGCCCTGTCGGCACCGATTTTTTCCTGGCGGGCAAGAGTGACGCGCTGGTGGAGCAGATCAAGGGCATGAACCCCTTTGGTCGCATGGGCACGCCAGAGGACATCGCGCGCGTCGTGCGGTTCCTCGCGAGCGACGAGGCGGAATGGATCAGCGGGCAGGTCATTCGGGCCAACGGCGGCGTGATCTGACGGCGCCTGTCCTGATCACTGGTGCGTCAAGCGGCTTTGGCGCCCTGATCGCCAGAAAACTCGCCTACGACGGCCACCACGTCTTTGCCTCAATGCGCGATTCCACGGCCTATGACGGCGCGCCCGCTGTGGGGGAGGGCGCGGACCTGGCGGCAGACGGGCAGCATATCGAGACGCTGGAGCTCGATGTCCCCCGCGATGGCCCGGTCGCCGCGGCCCCGGCGCACGTGAAGACGCGCGCAGGCCGTCTCGACGGGCTTATCCGCGATGCAGGTCTCATTGGGACCCATCTCGCCCCGCCCCGGGATGGGGCGGAGATCGTCAACGGCATGGCCGAGCGTGGCCGCGTCCAACTTCCGCAGCGGATTGGCCTTGCCGACCTGCTCCCCCCTAACCCCAACCCTGAAAGGAAGACAAACCATGCCATTCGTGAACATCAAGACACCCGAAGCGGCCCTGACATCCGACCAGAAAGCGGAGATCGGGCATCGCGTGACCGAGATGCTGGTCGAATACTTCTCCGAAGCAGCTCGACCGCATACCATGGTGCTGATCGAGGAGGTGCTTGATGGCGGCTATTACCGCGCAGATGAGCCCTTCTCGATTCCGGAGGCCTACCGCGCGCGATGAAATCCGAAACCCACTGGCTGCTGCTTGCGGCCAGTGGGTCTATCCATGGGGATGGTTAATCCGATGTAACACACCACGATCTGTCTCCCTTGCTCAAAGTCTTTCACTGATACCATAGAGCGCTCCACTACAGCACAGGGTCCGCCGAATTGCGCGTGCTTCCCGTTCTGCGTGTGGATCATTCCCTTTCCCGCCGGGCCCTTTCCCGCCGGGAACGGCCGGTGTGGATGGCTCCCGCATAGCAAGATGGAAATGAGACTGCGTGTCCCTTTTAGGAAGCGGTCTTGTGTCCGGCCTGTTTTCGCGGTTCGCACCGCGGTAGCGTCCACCTGCGTGGACGCTACCCATACAACGTCGCTCGCCGGCTCAAGGCCCTCAACAGGCTCACACCCTGCGAATACGTCTGCAGGATCTGGACATCAGAGCCGGACAGACTCGTCTTGGACCCGATCCACCAGATGCCGGGACTGAACAACGAGACAGGGGCCCGTCACGTTTCGATTTTCCTCATGGATGCCCTTTGATACCTCAATAACACCCCTCAACACACTGCTTCGGACGGTGGCCGCCGTCCGGGCTTGCGCAAGTCTCCGTCGCGGTTGCAGCGTACGGAGGCGGCGCGACGGGCCGCGCGCGGGGCCCCGATGGCCGGAAGCGGCGCGTGAGCCATGCGTGGCGGATTTCTGCCCCGGCCCAGGCGAAACCCTGCGACGAAAATTGCCGGAACCCCGGCCTCGGCAGTTGTGCGAGCGGATTTCCTTCCTCACAGTGCGGACACCACGCGCCTCAAGCGCGTCTTTCTGGGAGGAAATCATGATCAGAACTATTGGGTTCGGCGCTCTGCTCGCCGGCAGCATGTCCCTGTCCGCTCCGGCCGCCATGGCCGCGGAATTCATCAACGTCCTCGCGGGCGGCACCTCGGGTGTCTACTATCCGCTGGGCGTGGCGCTGGCGGACATCTACGGCCAGAACATCCCCGATGCCCGCACGCAGGTGCAGTCCACCAAGGCCTCGGTCGAGAACCTGAACCTGCTGCAGCAGGGCCGGGGCGAGATCGGCTTTGCGCTCGGCGATTCCGTCAAGGACGCCTTCGAGGGCAACGAGGATGTGGGCTTCACCAAGCCGCTCGACAAGCTGCGCGCCATCGCCGCCATCTACCCGAACTACATCCAGATCGCGGCCTCGGCCGAGTCCGGCGCCGTGACGGTGAGCGATCTGGTCGGCAAGTCGGTCTCGGTCGGGGCGGCCAAGTCCGGCACCGAGGTCAACGCCCGCAAGATCCTCGGCGCGCTCGACATGAGCTACGACGATCTCGGCAAGGTGGAATCCCTGCCCTTCGCGGAATCGGTCGAGCTGATGAAGAACCGCCAGCTTGACGCGACGCTGCAATCCTCGGGCCTCGGCTCCGCGGCGCTCAAGGACCTGTCGTCGACCCAGGACGTGACCTACGTGTCGATCCCGGCCGAAGTCGCGGGCACGCTCGGTGCGCCCTATGCCGCAGGCGTGATCCCCGCCGGCACCT